>CAYPUR010000095.1:0-16857 GCA_964413865.1 uncultured Verrucomicrobiota bacterium | reverse complement strand
CATGAGCGTGGCGGCCAGGGCCACTAGCGCGCATTTCTCACCAACTTTTGAAGAATGCGGAGCCGATGTCATCGAAAGGTGCACGCATGCGCGCTAGCCAAGCAAAACCGCGCCGGGTTGGAGGGAGGGGCGAAGGCAACGGGGTCTCGGTTTGCGACTCCGTTCTCCCGCTCGACCAGACGCTGGTTTTCCCCTGTCCCAACGCGGTTTTGCCACAGCCCGGATAACCGACCACGCGACACCTTGCGAAATATCCGGGCTTGGCGAAGCAGTGGTTTCATGGGCGCTGTGCGCGATGTTGGGCGATGTCGCGGTCAACCTATTGATGAATGAACGCTCTACTCCTTACGCGCCGGCCAGAAGCCGTCAAGCCATTTGCAGGAGTGATTCTCTTGAGCCGCCACTCGCACCGTTCAGACACCGTCGGTGCACCGGGCGCTCAGACCTTGCAAGATCACTGCTATGGGGGTTAGGCGCTGCGTTGGCATTGCCTTGGTCGTGCTCTTGGTCGAGACCTCTGTCGACACCTTCGTCGACTTGCGGCGTGTCGAGCGACAAAGGTGACTACAAAGCAAAGTGTCTCACGGGCGCGCCTCGCTAATTCGTTTCCCCGATCCCAAACCTCCGAACCAAACCGTCATACTCGGCGCGCCGAATCGGGATCATGCATCCGTGCCGCACCTTGGCCGGAAGACTGTACTTGTCCCAATCCCGGTAGTTCGTTCCGCCCGAGGCCTGGAACCAGGGCCCCTCGATCGTCGAGGCCACCGACAAACCGTAGGCAACCCCCGGATACTGTTCATAATACAGGTACCACGCCCGCCCGTCGGGCGACGGGATCAAGGTCGGCGCCTCACGAAACCCCGGGCTGACCGGCGGTCCCGGCTCCGCATACGGCCCGAGCAGGTGCGGGGCTGAGCAGATGCGGATGGTCTTTCCGGTGGACCAGTCGAGCGTTGGATACCGCTCGTCCTTCACGATCGCGTAATACCGGTCCCCCTCACGGCGCACGATCGTGTCGATGGTGGCCATCTCCCAAGGGAAAAGCTTCCGCGGCGGATCCGAGAAGGTCTTCAGGTCGTTCGACGTGACGTAGAGAGTCCGTTGGCCGGCCCAGTAGGGCTCCGGCAGATCGGTCTTTCCCAAGTCGTGTGTTGTGTGCCAGGTCAACAAATACCGGACGCTGCGTTCATCGAAGTACAGTTTGGGCGCCCCGATCCGGGCCATCGCTTTCGGATAATCCGGCACCCGCTTCAGGTCCGGAACGTAATCCCCGTGCTTGGTCCACGTGATCAGATCCTCCGAGACCCAGAAGTTGATGTCCGGCTGGTCGTCCCCGCGGTTGCCAACCAGGTAATAGCGTCCGTCGTGCCCTCGGGCGATGTCCGCATGGCCCCGGTAATCCTCGAAAACCCGCCTGCCACCGTTGAGTGCCTTCCAGTGCAGGCCGTCCAGGCTGACGCTGTAGTACAGCCGCCAGTAGTCGCCATGCATCATGTGGGCGAACAAATACGCCTCATGTTTGGGCGCAACCCCCTCAGCCGGTTGGCCGGGCGGATCCGGCATCTGGGCGCGACCCGCCATTCCCATGCCCAGAACCAGGACGGCAGCAAACACGCATCGCATCGCGCCACGGGCGACAGGTTTCTCGATCGTTTCCATACCTTCAAATCACCCTATTCGAAACCTCCTCTGAATCCCACTCTGAATCGAGATTCCAGCCCGGATCCCCGGATCCCGCTGTCGCGTTTGGGGCTTGTGAGCAATCCCCCGCTGCCCTACCCTCCCCCGAAACTGTTTCCGAAGGACCAGACGCACACAAACCAATGAAAGCCTCGGCCTCGTCTCGCACCTTCGCCTCTGCGCTCGCCGCAGCGGTCGTCCTCGTCTCAGCTCCCACGACCCAATCGCAGCCTGCCTCCCAACCTGCCATGTCCATCGAAACCTCCTCCTTCGGCCAGATGCCCGACGGCACCCCGGTCAAGCTGTACACCCTGCGCAATGCGCAAGGCATCACGGTCAAGGTCACCGATTACGGCCTGATCATCACGGAGCTCTGGGTCCCCGATCGGAACGGCAAAGCGGGAAATGTCGTGCTCGGATTCGACAATCTGGATCGCTACCTCAAGGGCCATCCGTTCTTCGGCGCGATCGCGGGCCGTGTCGCCAACCGCATCGCCAATGCCCGCTTCACCATCGACGGCACAGAGCACACCGTCACCAGGAACAGCAACCCCAATCACATACACGGCGGGGCCAAAGGATTCGACAAGAAGGTCTGGACATCGACGCCGCTGCCGGTCACTGGAGACGAGGCTGCGGTCGAGTTCTCCTGCCTGAGCCCCGACGGCGAGGAAGGCTATCCCGGCAACCTCACGGTCACGGTCCGGTACACGCTGACCGTCCGCGGCGAGCTGCGCATCGATTACTCGGCCGCCACGGACAAGCCGACCCCTATCAACCTGACCAACCACAGCTACTTCAACCTGGCCGGGGCCGGCGACGTGCTCGGACACGAGCTGACCCTCGCCGCCGATTTCTATACGCCCTCCGACGAAGCCCTCATCCCAACCGGCGAGATCCGCGCGGTCAAGGGCACCCCGCTCGATTTCACCCAGCCGACAACCATCGGCGCCCGAGCCGCCCAAACCGGGCTCAAACCCGGCGGCTACGACCACAATTTCGTCCTCCGCGGCGGCGGCCAATCCCTCGCCCTGGCCGCCACGGCCTATGAGCCGTCCAGCGGGCGCGTGCTCGAAGCGCTGACCACCGAGCCGGGCGTCCAGCTCTATACCGCCAATCACCTCGACGGCTCGATCGTGGGCAGCGGCGGCGTCAAGTACCCGCGCCACGCCGGCTTCTGCCTCGAAACCCAGCACTACCCCGACTCGGTCAATCAACCGCATTTCCCCTCGGTCGTGTTGCGTCCCGGCCGGACTTATCGCACCACCACCGTCTTCCGTTTCTCAACGCGTTAGCAATTCGTCCACGCGAGCAAACGCATACCCGCGATCCTCGAGCCAATCCAGAAGCGCGTCGAAGCGACTGTTCATCTTGTCGGCGCGCCCGGGTCCGGTGCCCAGATGCAGCAGCAACAGGAAGCCGTTCAGACCATGCGGATCTGCGCTCTCGCGCCGTACAATGCTCTCGAAGATCGCCTCGGAGGAAGTGAAGTTCGCATCCCGCTCGCCGGTGTAGTCGGCTGCGGACCGGGTGCCCGGGGTGTAATTCACCAGGGTGAGCCCCAACTCGCGCGTCCATCGGGCAATGTCAGCATTGAAATGCTCGTAGGGCGGCAGAAAGATCGGCGCGGCCCGGCGCGACACCCCGAACGCCACCAGCTTCTGGTAATTCGCATCGAGATCGTCGCGAAAGGCCCCGCGGGTCACCAACGTGCGTCTTTGAGCGCCCCAGTCGCAGTAGAGCAAATGCTTGTCTGAATGCGCGCCAACGTAGTGGCCCTCGCGCACCATACGGCGCACCAGCGACGCAAATTCGGGATTCGCCAGAAAGCCGCCGGTGAGAAAAAACGATGCCCGCGCCTTGTGCCGCCCGAAGGCGTCGAGAATGGCCGATCCACCTTCGGCGAACTCGTGTCCGGTAAAGACCAGCGCCAATCGACGACAGTCCGTCGGCCCACGGACGATGGCGCCGCCCTGCCACGTCACGCCCGCCGCGCATGCACGGCCCGGACCCGGCCCAACCGCACCCGACGCTGAACCCAGCTCCAGCCTCGAGTCCCGCTGGCAGCTCACAGTGATCACCGCCACCCCAATCCACAAGGCCGCCACACGGCCGCGCCCGCCCGGAAGACCGTGCCGCCCGAGCAGGCCTGTGCATCGCACTCGCATAAACCAGCCACGCTGTAAGGGCGCGCCCGTGCGCCGTCAAGACGCAGGAAACGGAATTGCACGAAACAGATCGGCCAATATAAAGCTGCCAACGTGCGTCACAACCCACAAGAGAAGCCAGCATGCCCGGATTTCGTTGTCATCCTCCCGGCGGTGAGAAATCCGTATAGGTGCTAGAGGCCGCACGCACGCATCTGATCCTCGAAGTCCGGCGTCAGGTCCGCCAGCGGCTGATCGCGTCCGGTCGCCAGGAAATGAACCATGTTCCAGACCAGGCGGTCGGCTGCCGGATGGTGTCCGAGGTGCTCGCGGAGGCGGAGGGTGTTCAGCACAAAGCGGCCCGCACCCAGGCGATGAACGGATACCATCAGTCCCGACGAGTAGTCGAAGGAGGCGTCATTGGCGCCGCAAACGGCCTCCGCCGGCGTTTCAAGGCCGCTCCAGGCCCTATCCGGGATGATCTCGCGGTAAAATGTGTAATCGAGCATGCCGGTCGGCAGCCCCGCGAAGATCGGATGCCTTTTGGCCCATTCATCCTTGTGATAGAGCCACACGTTAAGTCCGCGCAAGGTTCCCTTCGTTTTGAGCGGCACCCAGGCGGACGCCCGGCCCGGCGCCGCGAAGACCTCCGGCGCGAGGAATGCCGCTGCCGATCCCCGGGCGAGATGCCGTGCCAGATCCCGAAAAGCCTCAGCCCCGCCCGGGGCAGGCGGCTGCGGCCCGGCCAGGATCACCTCGCGCCCCGCCTGGGACGACGCCGTGAAGGGGCGCGTCCGCAGGCCGTGGTCGTTGAGCCAGCGGAGGAGCGCAGGGTCCTCGCCCCAGACCGTGATCTCGATCGGCGCCGCCGGCGCGGCAAGAGGATCGGCCACGAAGAACTCGGATTCGCCTCCGGCGGGCGCGGCGCCCTCTTCGAAGGTTGCGACGAACCGATAGCGTCCGGGCGCCCCGTCAATGACGACCGATTCATCCAGGGTCGGCAGGGCAAAGGGCGGTTGGGGTTTCCGGTCGGACGGTTCGATGACGACTTCGCCGGTCCGCTCCCAGACGAGGCGTTCGTCCGGTCCGCGCACCTGGTACACTGCCCGGTATGTGCCCGGTCGCAATGCGTCTTCGTTCGCCAAGACTGCTTCGAGACGCACCTGGCGGCCGCGATAGAGATGGACCGGTTCGGCGAACAGACACCAGCGCAGCGGGGCCCAGCCGTCGAACAGCGCGTCCACAGTCCCGGGCTTGAGCTCGCGCCAGGTGGTGAAGAGCCCCTCGCCGCTCATTCCCTGGTCCACCGTGCCTGTCAGGCTGTACCCGACCACGTTCGTGTTGGCCCGGATGGCATTGAGCCCGAGCAGCCGTTGCCCCGCCATCTTCCGCAGGCTCGCCGCAAAATAATCCTCGGGCCGCCCGAACACCTCGGCCATGTTCCACCGATTCCAATCAGCCAGGAACCTGTCGAGCTTGTCCCGGTAGAAAAGGGCGTCCTCGACCTTCTCCTTACCCCAGCGTTCATAATGGCGCGTGACGCGCACCAGGTCCACCGCGCTGCCGATTCCGTATTCGGACAGGAACACGGGGTTGGATCCGCCATCGAGCGTGCGGAGCCGCCGGACAATGTCGGCGGTGTGAGGCACGCGCTGGTAGGGATGCTGATCGCTCAGGACATCTTCCCACACGGCGCTGCCGGGATTGGAGAGGCTGCCGATGCCGCTGTTCCCCGCACGATCTGCAAGCGGATAGGCCTTGAACGAGTCCGGACCCGGCCGGGCGGCGGCGTCGAGCCAGCCGTAGCTCCAGGGGCCGTTGGGATTGGCTTCGATCGAGAATTGGCCTGCCGCATCCCAGACCTTCCCGTCCGGAGATCGAATGGTGGCCGCGAGCGCCGTTGTGTCGCCGCCATGATTCCCGTTGCCAAAGCCGACCACGAAGTCCAATCGGTCGCCAGCGGTCAGAGGCAGCCTGGCGGTGAAGGAATTGGTGCCGGGATGGCCTCGGAGGTTGACGAAGCCCGCATGCAGGGCGCGTCCGTTGTGCAGCACATGGACGTCGGTGGTCGCTTCCCCGGCGATCCCTGCGAACGCCCCGAAGACCTCGTGTTCGCCCGTCTCGACGCACGTCCAGCGGAGGGCGCTGAACTCGCCGTTGGGGCCGGGATGCAGAGCCAGTTGGCCCGGCGCCCAGGTGATGCCCAGCGCGGCGATGGGGCGGTTGGTCGCGTTGCGCGACACGTTCGGGTCCGGACCGTCGCGCCGCCACAGTTCGAGGCCGGCCTGGGCGTTCGCCCCCGTGGCGTTGTCGAAACGTCCGCTGTTGAGCATGACCAGCCGGGTCTGGTCCAGCGAGCGGACCAGCGGGAGGCTCGCCACCGCCCGGCGGAACACCGGGCCTTCCGGGGTTTCGTTCAGCAATCCCCACATGACCAGCGACGCATGATTGCGGTCGCGGTGGATCATCCCGGCCAGGGAGCTGTCGAAGCGCTCCTTCATCTGCGCCGAATCGGCCAGCAACCACGCGGCGTAGGGCTCCTCGTAGACCATCAGCCCGATCTCGTCGCACAGATCGAGCTGATCGCGCGTCGCCACCCCGGAGATGAAGCGAATCATGTTGAATCCCATCACCTTCACGTTCAGGAGATCGCGTCGGAGCATGCCGGGATCCGGTGGCAACTGCAGGCCGACCGGGCAGTGGTTGCCGGTGTGGGAGGAGCGCACGTAGACCCGGCGCCCGTTCAGCCGGAAAGACCCGTCTGCAAACCGGAAGTCGCGGAACCCGCAACGGACCGACTGCTCGTGCAGGCCAAGCGTGCGGTCGGTGGTGACGCGGGCGGTCACCCTGTACAGATGCGGGTCATGCAGGTCCCAGAGACGGGGCCGGTCGATCGGCAAGGCCAATGCGATCGGCGTGTCACCCGGGTTCAGGTCCCGCTCGACTGTCGACGCCGCCACGGTTTCGCCGCTGGCCGCCGGCGATACAGACACTTCGAGCTTCGCCCTGGCGGTTTGGGCCGCTGCGTTGCGGAGGTTGACCCGGACATCGAGGCGTCCTGTGTCCTGGTCACCATGAGCAAAGACATCCTCGACGCGCACGGGCGGGACCAGGAGGAGTTCGACTGAGTCGACAATGCCGCCGTGGTTGTAGGAGGCCCCGGCGGAATAGGGGATGACCTTGTTGCGATGCGGGGTCTCGGCCAGGGTCATGCCGTCGATGCGCTCGTTCGAGGGATTAAGCACCCGCACGGCGACTAGCCCGGATCGAGCACCGGCTCCGCGCTCAACCTGGTCCGGGTTCATTGCCCCCGGACGGGCGGCGTCGGTGATGTCGAGAACGAATGGCGTTTCGCCCCCTTCATGGCCTCCGACGGCGATTCCGTTGACCCACACGTCGGCCTTGTAGTCCACCGCCCAGAAGCGCAGCAGGATGCGCCCTTCCGGATGCGGGTTGGGTGGGATGGGAAACGAACGCCAGTACCAGGCGATCCCGTGATAGCCGGGAAACAGGTCTTGAATGATCCAGGGGACCTTCACCGCGACCGCGTCCGGGCGCGGTTGGCGGTGCCACTCCTGGCTGCGTCCTTCATCCCGGGCGTCGGTGGCCAGCAGCCAGTCGCCATCGAGGTTTTGAACGATCGGAGTCGACTGCGGCAAGGCATGGCAAACCTGGAGGGAAATCAAGACCATCGCCGCCGGCAACCACGCGGGTTTCATACGTCCATTGAACAGGTTTCGTGCCGCCATCGCAATACTGCGAATCGAAAGAGAATCGGCTGCTCGACAGGGAAGTTGGACTTTGCCGTCCGACGCAATACACTCGAATTCATGAAACGTTCCAGGCGTTCCGCGTCGGTGGTTCTCGGGCTGCTGCAGACCGCCTGTTCGGCGAAGCCAGACGAGAATCTGCAGCGCACGGTCGAAGCCGCGACGCGGGCGGCGCGCGACGGCGCGCAGATCCTTTGCACGCAGGAGCTGTTCCGCTCGCGCTATTTTTGCCAGCGCGAGGACTACGCCCACTTCGCCCTGGCCGAGCCGATCCCCGGCCCCTCGACCGAGGCTTTCCAGAAAGTCGCGCGGCGCCATCGCGTGGTGGTCGTCGCCTCCCTGTTCGAGAAGCGCGCCCCGGGCCTGCATCACAACACCGCGGTTGTGATCGACGCGGACGGCACTCTGCTGGGTCGGTACCGCAAGATGCACATCCCGGACGACCCGCTTTACTACGAGAAGTTCTATTTCACGCCCGGTGACCTGGGCTTCCAGGCCTGGTCGACCCGCTATGGCCGCATTGGCGTTCTCATCTGTTGGGACCAGTGGTATCCCGAGGCTGCCCGGCTCACGGCCCTGCAAGGGGCGGAGCTGTTGTTCTACCCCACGGCCATCGGCTGGCACCCGGCGGAGAAGGCCGCACTCGGTGCGACGCAACACGGGGCCTGGGAGATCATCCAGCGCGCCCACGCGGTGGCCAACGGCTGCCCGGTGGCCGCAGTCAATCGCATCGGCCTCGAAAAGGCCGACAGCGGTGATGGAATCGAGTTCTGGGGACAGAGTTTCGTGGCGGGGACTTCGGGCGAGATCCTGGCCAAGGCGAGCGCAGACAAAGAGGAGAACCTCCTGGTGCGCGTCGATCTTGCGGCGGCGGAGGTGACCCGCACGCATTGGCCTTTTCTGCGCGACCGGCGCATCGACGCCTATGGCGGGCTGATGCAGCGGTGGGGGCAGTAGTCTGCGGCCTCGGCGGGAACCTCGACAACACGCCCGGTGCGGGCGGACTCGTAACACGCGGCGATCACCCGTTGGCTGCGCAGGCCAAGGGCGCCGCTGTTGGCAGGGTCGCGCCCTTCGAGAACGGCCTGGCTGAACTCTTCGATTTCGGCGCGGTAGGTGTTGACGGGTGTTGGACAGATTGATGTGGCCTGGCTGCATGCACGGGCCTGCTGTGCGTCGTAGGCCGCCGCGCCTGGCTGCAAACGGGCCACCATTTCCCCGTGGTCGCCCTGGCCGATTGTGCCAGTGGCGAGAATGCTCCCGCGCGAGCCAGACACCTCGAGACGGTTTTCGCTCGCCTCGTCCGGCATGCAGAAGAAAGCGTCCACCACGCCCAGCGCTCCGCAGGCGAACTGGAGCGAGGCGACGGCGCTGTCTTCGGACTCGTACCCGTGAACGGCGCGGCCGATGAAACAGCTCGCGGCGCGGACGGGTCCGAGCAGCATCTCGAGCAGGTCGATGCAGTGTCCGCCCATGTCCATGAGCGACCCTCCGCCGCCCAGGGCGGGATCCTGGCGCCACGCGCCGGGGATGGACGGATACCAGCACGAGAGCTGGGCGCGGGCGAAGACGGGCTGGCCGATTTGGCCTGCGCGGATGAGTTCGAGGGCCGCCTGATGCTGGGCGAGAAAACGCATCATGAAAGCCGTGCCGAGCCGGATCTCTGCCTGGCGGCACGACGCGGCCATGGTCTCGGCTTCGGCGACAGTCAAGCCGAGCGGTTTCTCGCAGAGAACATGCTTGCCGGCCCGGGCGCAGGCGAGCACCTGTTCGAGGTGAACGCCCGGCGGCGACGCGATGTAGACGGCGTCGAGATCCTGGCGCAGGAGATCGTCCACGCTGCTGGCGGCTTGCGCGCCGAACTGGGCCGCCACCTGGGCGTTGGCATCGGCCTGGCGACTGTACACCGCCACAAGTTGGGCGTTGCGCGCGGTCGCAAGACCTTCGGGGATCGTGCGTCGCCGGGCGATGCCCGTCGAGCCGATGACGCCCCAGCGGATTGTGCGGGTCATTGGATTGCCCTCGATCGGATCGAGTCACTTCGCATAGGCGCGCAGGACCTTCCTGATGGCCGCGCCGATCTGCTCGCAGTGGTGCGGTTCGTAGGTCGGGAAGGCGAAGCAGGTGAAGGTATGGCTCTGATGCCAGACGGCGTTGGGCACCTCGACCCGTGTGTAGTCCGCGCTGGCCGGATTGGTGTACTCCCTGGATCTGAAAGGGAACCCCGAGCGCCCAAAGGCATTGCCGTCCCCAAAGGCGCGTTCGGTGTGGCACTGCGGCCAAAAGACCTTCCAGCAGGGCGCTCCCTCGGCGCCGACTGCCTTGACAAACTCGGCGATGTCGCATCGCATCGCTTCGACATCGAGCGAGAAGGCCATGACATACCAGCCGTTCTGCCGTTCGGGGGTGTCGATGGGGCGATGCTTAATCAGCGGTTCGTCGGCGAGGGCGTCGATGATGATCCGGGCGTTGCGGCGGCGGCGGGGCATGTTCCAGGTGTCCATCCGATCGAGTTCCGCCAGGCCGATGGCAGACTGCATCTCGGTCATGCGGTAGTTCCAGCCGACCCTGTTGTGGATATAGGAGAGCCTCTGCTCCATTTCGAGGAGGTTGAGCCTGTCTTTGACGTCGTAGCCGTGGTCGCGAACACTGCGGGCGGCCCAGGCCAGGTCTTCGTTGTCGCTGGTGACCATGCCGCCCTCGCCGCCGGTGGTGAAGGTCTTGTTCTGGCAGAAACTGCAGCCGGCGATGTCGCCCAACGTGCCGGTCTTCTTCCCCTTGTAGACGCCGCCGAACGCCTCGGCGTTATCCTCGATGACGAACAGGCGATGCTCCTTGGCGAAGGCGCGGATCCGGTCCATGTCGCAGACGTTGCCGTAGAGATGCACGGGCATCACCGCCTTCGTCCGCTCGTTGACCAGTCGCTGGGCCGATTCCACGCTCAGACAATGGTCGTCGAGGTTCACATCGGCGAACCGCGGAATGGCGCCGGCCTGGACGATCGAGAAACTCGACGCAATGAAGGTGTAACTCGGCACAATCACCTCGTCGCCCGGCCCGATCCCAAGGGCCGTGAGGCCGACGTGCAGCGCGGCGGTGCCGGTGGCCACGCTGATCCCGTAGGCGCTACCCTGCCAGGCCGCAAAACGCTTCTCGAACTCCATCCCCTTGCGTCCCGTCCAGTAGTTCACTTTCCCGGAGCGCAAAGTCTGCTCGACGGACCGGATCGCGTTCTCGTCAAAACACGGCCAGGGCGGGAGCGGATCCCGCACGGCGGGTTCCCCGCCGTGCAGGGCGAGTCGATGGTTGTTTGATGAGGTGGCGGACATGGCAGCCAGTCAACAGCCTGCATCGCGTTTCGGCAACACGATTTCGATGTTGGCAACCGAGCTGTGGCTGTGGCTCCGCCACGCTGTCGCGCGCTGCCCCTCATCGGCGATCGGCGTCGGCAGGCGCATCCAGTCCGGATCCGGCGCCGAGCCTCTGCCGCGCCCGGGCCTGGACGTCGGCCGGTTCGAGCGCCAGCAGACGATCGAGGTTGGCCGGCGAAAGGCGCCGGCTTAGCCAGCGCGCCCCTTCGTCTCGCATCGCCTGGTCCGAATCCTCGAGCGCGCGCAGCATGCGGTGGGCAACCGCGGTGTGGAGGCGCTCGAGCCGCCCCAGCAGCCTCAGCAACTCGAACCGCACTGGCCCCGGTTCGGTCGTGCTGGCTTCGATGAAGGTGTTTCGGGCATCGAGACTGTTTTGGGCGATTTGAGACAGGACCTCGCCGATTCGCATTCGCAGCAGGACGTCCTCGTCCACAAGCAGCGGATAGAGATGCGCAAGGGCCGTGTCGCCCCCTGCCGACCGGAGGAACTGGGCCAGGGCGGCCCAGGGTGAATCCGGTTTTCGCTCGAACGACGACAGGACGGTCGGGATGGCATTGACGGCCTGGGGCCCCAGGTCGGCGAGGGCGTTCAACAGATCCGAGTGCAGTGAAACGGGAGCTTCGGAAAACACCGCGGCCAGCGGCTGGGCGGCTGCAGGGCCAATCCGCCCAAGCGCGTAAGCCGCCTGCATCCACTCCCCCGCCCTCCGAGTCGAAGGCGGCCCGCGGATCATGCGCGTCAAGGCCGGCACGGCCGGCTCGGCCGCGGGCCCGAGAATCGCCAGGGCCACCAGGGCATGACGCCGCGCGCCGCGGATCGAGTCGATGCCCAGCCAGCGGATCAGCGTTCCGTACATGGCGGGGGCCCAGCGCGCGCTCGCTTCGAGCAGGGGCCAGGCCAGAACAGGATCGGGTCGGCGGATTGCACGGATCAACGTCGGCACCGCGCTCGGCCCGAGCGACAGGACGGCCTCCCGCGCAGCCGTGGCCCGCTGAGGATCGTCGGCGGTCAGGTCGGCAGCCCAATCCATCAGCGGCCGTCCGTCATACACGGGTTGCTGGCCTCGCCAGGCCGGGGTCAGGGAGATTGCGGCCGTCAGGACCAGAATCAGGCCCACCGCCAGCAGGAAACGGTTCCGGCGCAAAAACGAGTCTCTCAGCGGCAGCGTTGTCTCTTGCGCGCACACAGCGAGCATCATCGTGCAGGGCGGCCTGGAATGCGAGATTCTTTCAGGCCACTTTCAGGCCACGCATGAATGCATGGGGGCGTCGGAGCGTCCATATCGCGTGCATTTGCGGCAACACTCAACACACAAACACATGAAGGACAATATGATGCGGATTTTCACCCGGAGTATGGCGTGCGTGGCCCTGGTCGCCCTGCCTCTCTCACTTGCGGCGGGCGAGGCCACGCCGCAGAGCGGCGCGGTCAAGCTTTCGCTTGAAGAGATCAGCCAGGGATTCCGCCCTGTTTTCAACGGGATCGACCTGAAAGGCTGGCACTATCGCAACCCCAATGGCCCCAAGAGCTGGAGCGCCCGGGATGGCCTGCTGGTGAACACCTTGCCGCCCGACGGGCACGGGACCGATTTGATTACGGATGAAAAGTTCAAGAACTTCACAGTCCGGTACGAGTACAAGATCCCGCCCGGCGCCAACAGCGGGTTCTATCTGCGCGGACGCTACGAAATTCAGATCCTCGACGACGGGAACGCGACCCGGCCATCCAACAGCAGCAACGGCTCGCTCTACAGCCTGGTGGCGCCCTCGAAGATGGCGTCGAAGAAGGCCGGCGAATGGCAGACGGTCGAGGCGACGATCATCGACAACCGGATCACGGTCATCCTCAACGGGCAGAAGATCATCGACAACGTCGTTGTGGACCGCCCGACTGGCGGCGAGCTCGATCGCAACCTGGATCAGCCCGGCCCGATCTTCCTTCAGGGCGACCATGGGGCGGTCACGTTCCGGAACATTCGGGTGAAACCGCTTCCTTGATGCGGGACACGATGCTGAGGATTGGGCTGAAGATTCCGTTTGCCAATTGAGGCGGCGGCGGGAGAAACTGAACGCATGCTGTAGGCGGCCATCGAATGGATTCTGTGTGATGGCCCTGGCCAAGAATGCCAAGCGGTCTGTAAACCATGAAAAGCGACAGAATGTCCGATCTGAATCGTAGGCAATTCCTCAAAGGCGGGTCGTTCGCGACCATGATGATGATGATGGGTGGCATCCCGCTCAACGCGGCGGAGGCCGCCGCGGATGGGGCGACCAGCTACACGGGCGAAGCCACGCCGGTGAATGTCGGCGTGATCGGCTGCGGCCCGTGGGCGCGCGAGCTGCTCAAGACGTTGTCCACACTTCCCAGCGGACCGGTCATGGCCGTTTGCGACACGTATCCCGCCATGCTGCGGCGCGCCGCGACGTTGGCGCCCAACGCGCAGAAGTACGAGGACTACAAGCAACTGCTGGCCGACAAGAATGTCCAGGCGGTGGTGGTTGCCACGCCGACGCACCTGCACAAGGACATCGTCATCGAGGCCCTGAAGGCCGGCAAACACGTCTACTGCGAGGCGCCGATGGCCAGCAGCATCGAGGATGCCCGCGCCATTGCGAAGGCTGCGCGCGAGGCCTTCCAACTCAATTTCCAGGTCGGCCTGCAAAGCCGGGCCGACAGGCAGATCTACTACCTCGCCAATTTCATCCGCTCGGGCGTCCTGGGCAAACCGCTCAAGGCCCGCCAGCAGTTCCACAAGAAACAAAGCTGGCGCCTTCCCTCGCCCAACCCGGAGCGCGAGAGTGAGATCAACTGGCGTCTGGACCGGGCCCTCTCGCTCGGACTGGTCGGAGAGTTGGGCGTCCACCAGATCGACATCGGCAGTTGGTACTTGAACGCGCAGCCGCTCTCGGCCACCGGCTTCGGCTCGCTGGTGCAGTGGAAGGACGGACGCGATGTTCCGGACAACGTGTTCGTGGTGCTGGAGTATCCGGGCGGGGTCTTCCTGCAGTTCGAGGCGACCATCGGCAATTCGTTCGAGTCGGAGCTGAGCCTCTTCTACGGCACCGACTGCGCTGTCATGATGCGCGACCGCCGCGCCTGGATGTTCAAGGAGGCGGACGCCCCGCTTCTGGGCTGGGAGGTCTACGCCCGCAAGGACGCCTTCTACAACGAGAGCGGCATCGCGCTGGGCGCCGGCAACACCAAACAGGAGGCCCAGAAAACCAAGGACGACGAGCCCGCGGAAGTTGTCGTGGACGAGAAATCGCCGCTGCAATACGCGCTGGGCGCCTTTCTGAAGAACAGCGACACGCTCGGCTCGGGCGTGGCCGACTTCAAGGAGAACTTCGATCCCGGCGACACGGCGGCCTTGAAGGAGTACGTTCAGGAGCTGCAGAATGAAAAGAGCTGGCTGCCGGCCGCCACCTGGCGCGACGGCCTCGATTCCACGGTCACCGTCGCGACCGCCAATCAGGCCATACTCAAGGCCGAACGCGTCGTCTTCAAACCCGAG
This sequence comes from uncultured Verrucomicrobiota bacterium, assembly GCA_964413865.1. GTDB lineage: Bacteria > Verrucomicrobiota > Verrucomicrobiia > Limisphaerales > J093 > MWFF01. Next base: position 2,375 of record CAYPUR010000095.1, on the reverse strand, counting down.
TGGTACGAATTGGCCTAACCCGCATATTTCACACCCCGTCTGTGCACATGGCAGTCAGACCTCGCAAGAGAACCGCTATGCGGGTTAGAAACACAGCGAATCTGAATTTTTCCACGGCATCTCCCATCTAAGAGCAAAACAAATATGAAAATGCACCTTCTGAAATCGACTCTGACACTCGCCGCCGCCCTGGCTTGCGCCACGCTCGCCCAGGCCGCCGACGGCTGGATTAAATACGCAGCCAGGCCGGGTTGCCTGGTGACCATCGACGGCACCTCGACCATTCACGACTGGACCACCAAAGGCGCGATCATCGGCGGTTCGTTCGAGGTCGAGCCCGAGTTCCTCACCGACAAGACGCTCAAGTCGGTCAAGAGCCTCACCACCAAAGAGGTCAATCCCAAGGTCCAGGTCAAAATCCCCGTCAAATCGCTCAAAAGCCAGGTCCTCCTCGGCGCCTCGAAGATGGATGAAGTCATGCAGGAAGCCATGCGCATGAAGGATAACCCGGACATCTTCTACGCGGTGAAGGAGATGATTCTGAAAGGCGACGTGCCGGCCTCGGGCAGCCCCGTCAAGTTCGACACCAAAGGCGAACTGGCGATCTCCGGCGTCACCAACACGATCGACATGGAGGTCACCATGACCCGCGTCGCTGACGACAGAATCAAATTCTCGGGCTCGAAGGTCCTGAAGATGACCGATTACAAGGTGCCGCCCCCGGCCCCCAGCATCCTCGGCATGAGCCCGATCAAGACCGGCGACGAAGTCACGATCAAGTTCGATTGGCTCCTCGCCCTCCAGAAGACCGAGGCCGCCGCGAAATAGCGGGCTGACTCGATCTCTTCGGACATTCCTTTGCACAAGCGCGGCCAGACCGGCCGCGCTTTGCGCTTTTCATCGGGTGCCTTCCGATCCTCATGCGCGCCTCACAAAAACCGGTTGCGCACCGCCGTCCGCTGGGCCACTAGTAGTGTCATGTTGGCCAAGGTGGGTTCCGCAGCCGTCAATGGAATCGAGGCCTATGCCGTCGAGGTGGAGGTGAACTCCGGCTGGGGCGACACGACCATTGTCATCGTCGGCCTGCCCGATGCCGCCGTGAAGGAGTCGCGCGATCGCGTCACCACCGCCCTCAGCAACTCCGGTTTCCGATTCCCCCTGGGCCGCATGACGATCAATCTCGCGCCGGCGGACGTGAAGAAGGAAGGCCCCAGCTTTGATCTGCCAATCGCTGTCGGCATGATCGCCGCGAGCGAGCAGATGCTCTCCGAGCAATTGGACAACTTCCTCATCGTTGGCGAACTGGCGCTCACCGGCGCCGTTCGGCCGGTCAAGGGCGTCCTGCCGATCGCGCTGCGCGCCAAGGAGGAAGGGAAGAGCGGGCTGCTTGTGCCTCCCGACAACGCGGCAGAAGCCGCCGTGGTCGGGGGCCTGAACGTGATTCCCGTCCAGAACCTCCGCGAAGCGGTCGCGTTTCTCGAGGGCGATATCACGCTCGCCCCCGTCCGCCTGGACATGGCCCGGCTCTTCGCCCAGCCCATCGAGGACGAGTTGGATTTCGCCGATGTGAAAGGGCAGGAATCGGTGAAGCGCGCGCTCGAGATTGCGGCCGCGGGCGGACACAACGTGCTGCTCATCGGGCCGCCTGGAACAGGCAAATCGATGCTGGCCAAAAGGATTCCGACGATCCTGCCGCCCCTGACCCTCGATGAGGCGCTCGAGACAACGAAGATCCACAGCATCGTCGGCCAGCTCAATGGCCAGGCCCTGGTCACGCGCCGGCCCTTCCGGACGCCGCATCACACGGCCAGCGACGCCGGCCTGTTGGGCGGCAACATCGTGCCCACGCCCGGCGAGATCTCGCTGGCGCACAACGGAGTTCTGTTTCTCGATGAGCTGCCCGAGTTTAAGCGCAGTGTGCTCGAGACCATGCGCCAGCCGCTCGAAGAGGGGCGCGTCACCATCTCACGCGCCGCCGGCACAATGACCTTCCCCGCGGCGTTCATGCTCGTTGCCGCCATGAACCCGACCCCTGACGGCAAGATGCCGGGCGAATCGCGCTGCTCACCGCGGGAGATCCAGAACTACCTGGGCCGGATCTCCGGACCGCTGCTCGATCGCATCGATCTCCATGTCGAGGTGCCGCCCGTGAAGTTCCGCGATATGACGGCCGAACGCGTGGGGGAATCGTCGACCAGTGTCCGCGAAAGGGTCATCGCCGCCCGAAAACGCCAGCAGGAGCGGTTTGCCGGACGCTCGCGCGTCACCTGCAACGCCCGCATGACCAGCCGCGATCTCAAGCGATGGTGCGCCCTCGACGAGACGACGCTCGAAATGCTCAAGGTGGCCATGACCGATCTCGACCTGAGCGCGCG
>CAYPUR010000094.1:0-16892 GCA_964413865.1 uncultured Verrucomicrobiota bacterium | reverse complement strand
CCAGCACATCAATCGCTAGCCGCCACTTGGCCTGCCTCAAGTCGCCCGGAGAGGGACATGTCAAGCACTGGTCTTCGGGGATCTCTTGGCGCAGTCGTTTCACCCCCGCGGCATGGTACGCTGTTGTCCGGGCCAGAAGCCAATCAGCGACCTCGTTTCCCGTCCCTGGTTCGGCACGCGACCGCAGGTGGCACTTGGTGGGGCACTTGAGTAAGGCCTCAAATGGAGTCGACGTGATCTTCATGGACGTGAACCGCCGTGCCGCTGTTCCCGCGTTCCTTCCGAAGCCTGGAGACGGCCTCGAAGCGGAATGCAGGTTTGACCGCGGCAGTTTCTCGGGGTCGGGCAGGCGATCTTCCCCCGTCAGGCAGCCCAGGAAATCCGCGCGTTTACATCCCTGTCCGTTTATGGCAGATTTCCTCGCATGGGCATAGCAACAGAAGCGGGCCGGCCCGGAGTAGGTTCTGGAGCTCGGTCACGAATCTTGGGCAAAGCTCGGGAACTGGGCTTGAGCGTGCCGCTCGATTTGGAGCGCCTCGCAATGGCGCGAGGCTGCGGTTACTACGAGCGGGACCTCGGTCCATTGGCGCGCACTGCCGAGGGAGTTCCGCTGTCCAATGCTGAACTGGCGATTGCGCTGCTAGTGTGCTCGCTCCTTACAGACCGCTGCGGGTATGCGCGTCGCTCGCGCCTCGCGGGAGGCGAAAAACCCGTGCGGCGAAGCACCAGCCAATTGTGAGACACCACACTAGCGCCTTCACTCCAGCCAACGGCGCGCCAAATCCAACTGGCGGCTACCCTGCTCGGAGCGGCGGACCAGTCGGCTGCTGACGTGGCGACATTGGCGGTGGCTGAGAATAGCGTAGGGGTCGTACGCTACATCGCGTTGTGCGGGAGCCGGTTTGAGCCCGACAACCCGTTTTGGACTGATCTGCTGAGCGCGCTGCCGGAGACGGAGGTTGACCGCGACCATCTGCCGCACCCAACCCGTTTTGTCGAAATGACAGGCATCGATCGCGGCAAAGTCCGCACCTCGACTCGGTGGATTCGCGCCCGGAGCCAAGTGGCAGCATGAGTGGGGGGCCGGCCAACCCGGAGCGTCTCCTGCTGGCGTTGGACCAGAGCCTCGACCACAGGGTTCAGCTTATCATTTACGGCCGCAACGCTTTGTGGCTCGGCTTCGACGATCCCCCGGCTGTGGCGGCGGCGACTTTCGATGTGGACGCCATCGTTCCGGAAGCACAGGTCTAGGCCCTGGCGGATGACTCGAGATTCTGGGATGCCCGCGACGCGGTCAATCAACGCTTCAAGGCGGAGGGGCTCTACATCACTCACTTGTTCCCAGAGAGCGAGGTGTTCCTGCGCCGCGACTGGGCAGAGCACCTCGTGCCCATCACCCGCCTCCGACTGAGTCACCTGGACTTGTTCCGACCCGCCACCGTGGATCTGGTTTTGACGAAGATGATGCGGGGAAACGACGCGCAAGACATGGCGGACTCCACTCGATTTAGGCGTGTCATACGCCCCCGACTGTGCTTCAATGCGCTTGATGCGAACGGAGAACTCAGATTCCGGTCCCGTGGTGAACGGGGGCTCTTTTACCACGACGCTTTGGAGCGTGGTGGTGGCGGCCGGCCAGGGCTCGGCATCCGACGCTCAGCCCGCTTTGGAACAGCTCTGCCGGAGTTACTGGTATCCGCTCTATGCTCACGTGCGCCGCCGCGGTTACTCGAGGGAGGACGCGGAAGACCTGACCCAGGCGTTCTTCGCCCGCCTGCTGACGCACCAGTCGCTGAGCGTGGCGGACCCCAACCGCGGCCGGTTCCGCTGTTTCCTCCTGGCGGGGCTGAATCATTTTCTGGCCAATGAATGGAACAAGGCGCGGGCCCAGAAGCGCGGGGGTGATCGGAACCATCTTTCCTTCGACACCGCAACGGGGGAGCAACTTTACGATCAGGACGGCAGCCGCGAGCTGAACCCGGAACAACTCTACGAACGGGCTTGGGCGCTGCACTTCCTGGACCAGGTCCGGGCGCGAGTCCGACATGCGTATGCCGAGGAGGGAAAGGCGGACCGATTCGAGGCCCTGGAGCGTTTTCTCCCGGGTGAGGAAGATCCGCCCAGCTATGCCCAGGCGGCCACCCAGCTCGGCGTGCCGGAGGGAACGTTGAAGGCGGAGGTGCACCGGCTGAAGCGGCGTTACGGCGAGCTTCTCCGGGAGGAGGTTGCCCACACGGTGGCCGGCCCGGAGGAAATCGACGACGAATTGCGCTATCTGATTCAGGTGCTGGGAAGGTAGGGGGGATCGCCTTGCCGACTCCCGGACGACGAACGCACAGGCAACCTGTTCGCTGTCATGTCCGTCACAGTTCATTGCTCCGAATGCGGAGCTCGATTGGCCACGGGGAGGCTGGGGGAACGCTGCCCGGCTTGTATGGTGCGGCTCGCGCTGGAAGCGGAAGGACCCGCTCCGCGGATGAGAACCATCTCACGGCCGGGCGGGGAACTGGAGAAGGGAACGATCTTTGCCGGCAAGTACAGAATCATCGGTGTTCTTGGCCGTGGCGGCATGGGGGTGGTGTTCAAAGCCGAAGACGTGAAGCTCAAGCGTTCTCTTGCCCTAAAGCTCCTACCGGTTGCGCTATCGCATTCCGCCGAAGCCAAGGAGAGGTTCCTCCGCGAGGCCCAGGTTGCGGCCGCCCTGGACCATCCCAACCTATGCACGATTTACGAAGTCGGAGAGCAGGATGGCCAAGCCTATATCGCGATGGCCTACGTGGACGGAAAGAGCCTGAAGCACGAGATCGCCCGAGCCCCCCTCAAGATCGACGAAACCCTTCGAATCGCCATCCAAGTCGCCGAAGGCCTGGAGGAGGCGCATCGCCATCGGATCGTCCACCGCGACATCAAGCCAGCCAACGTCATGCTCACCGCCAAGGGCCAGGCCAAGATCATGGATTTCGGGCTGGCACACGAAGGCACCGCCGCCGGCCTGACACGGACGGGGGTCGTGATGGGCACGGTCGCCTATATGTCGCCCGAGCAGGTCCTGGGCCGGAAAGTGGATGAGCGCACGGACATCTGGTCGTTCGGCTGCCTCCTTTATGAGATGCTGGCTGGCCGCTCGCCGTTCCAGGGCGGGCATGAGCAGGTGTTTTTCCAGGCCATCGTCCATGGGGAGCCTGAACCCATCGCCGCGCTGAGGCGCGACGTTCCGGCGGGGCTGGCTCAAGTCATCGACCGGTGCCTCAAGAAAGATCGCCGCGACCGCTATCCGAATGCCAGCGCTTTGATCGACGGTCTCAGATCAGTCGATCTCGGTGACATCGCCGTCGCCCCGGCTGCGGTTGTCCGCGAAAAGCCGCCGTCCATCGCCGTCCTCCCCTTCTCGGACATGAGCCCGGAGAAGGACCAAGACTACTTCGGCGAAGGGATCGCGGAGGAGTTGATCAACGCGCTCGCCCACCTCCGGGGACTCCGGGTCGTCGCCCGCACCTCGGCCTTCGCGCTCAAGGGTCTAAAGCTCGATATCCGGGAGATCGGCCGGAAGCTCGACGTCGGGACCGTGCTCGAAGGGAGTGTCCGGAAGGCCGGCGACCGGTTGCGCGTCACGGCCCAGCTCATCAACGTCGAAGACGGCTTCCATCTCTGGTCTCAACGCTACGACATGGAGATGCACGATGTTTTCGCCATCCAGGACGAGATCACCGCCGCAATCGTCGACAACCTGAAGGTGAAACTTCTGGCCGACGAGACGACCGCTCTCCGGAGGCGGTCAACCGAGGACCCGGAGGCCTACAACCTCTATCTCAAGGGGCTCTATTTTTTCGCCCGACCGAGCCCCGAATCTTATGAGAAAGCCCTGGCCTGCTACCGCGCCGCCGTGGATAAGGACCCGAATTTCGCCTTGGCTTACGCCGAGATGGCCAACGTTTTCGCCGGCCTGGGCACCATGAATCTCGCTCCGCCAACGGAGATGTGGCCGAAAGCCAAGGCCGCCCTGGACAAGGCCCTGGCCCTGGATCAGGACCTAGCCGAGGCCCACTCCGTCGCCGCCGGCCTGGCGTTCTGGTACGATTGGGATTGGGAGGCCGCCCGCCGGAGCTTCGAGCGGGTCCTCTCTCTGAATCCGGGAGATGCCATGTCCCACGGCCAGTACGGCTTTCTCTGCCTGCACAGAAGAAGATTCGACGAGGCCATCCGGGAAATCGGCACGTGCCTGAAGCTTGATCCTCTGATGCCCATGGCCTACGCTTGGTCAGCCTGCGCCTATTGGTCCGCAGGACGGTTTGATGAATCCCTTCGCGAGTTCACGCGGGCGCTGGAAATCGACCCCCACCTCGGCCTGGCCTATTTTCACGCCGGGATAGCCTACAGCTTAAAGGGGCTCTTGGACGAAGCCGTGGAGACTCTCGAAAAGGGGCAAAATCTCCTGGTGGCCCCCGGCTGGATCGAGGGCACCCTCGGGCTGATCTATCTTAAGAAAGGCGACCGCAAGAAAGCGGAGGTCATCCTCGAGGGCATGATCGACAGCCGAAAGACCATAGGGAACACCTCGGCCATCAGCATCGCCTCCCTGGCTGGAGAGCTGGGGAAGCTCGATCTGGCCTTTGAATACCTGGACAGGGCTTACGCGGAGCGTGACTCCTTGATGATCTTCATCCATATCCATGGCCCAATGTTGTCGCCGGCCATCGCCGCCGACCCAAGATACAAATCCCTCCTGGCCAGGATGAAACTGAATATCTGAGAAAAGCCCGGCCGTGGGACATTGGGTTCGGGCGCTTCCACCAGCAAATGCTAAACAGTCGCCCAGAAGGCTGATATCGCGCCCGCTCAGGGTCCGCTCAGGGCAAACGTGAACGAAAACAGTTCATCCCACTTTCATGGGTTGTCTCGAATGTCCACGGACTGGTCGGCGGCGGGAAGACATCACGCCAGTTCCAGCCCGCCTGGCCATCGGTGTCCTGCAGGATGCCTGTCCACGAGAGCGTAATAGAACCGCCCTGCCGAGTGATGCTCAAGAGCGGAGGCGGCGTATAGGCCTCCACGATGGCGATAGGAGTCCACGGCCAAGTGACATCACTTCCGCCAACAATGTAGAGCTTGCCCCCGACAAAGTTTGCGCCCATCCAGTACTTTGCCTTGCTCAGCTTAGGGCCGGTTTGCCAAGTGCCAGTCGTGGTGTCATAGACATCCGTTCGGCTAAGGAGGGTGTTCAGAGAGCCGCTACCCATCAGATAAATCTTGTCGTCAACCGCACAGACACCCGAGGCCGCCCGTGCCACAGCAAGCGTCGCGATCGGTTTCCAGGTATCGGTCGCGGGATCATACATATCGGCCGTTGTCACGGGCGGGCGGGCAAGGCTTCCCACGATGCCACCGAAGACATAAAGCTTGCCGTTGACCACGGCGGCGGCAGCCATAGCGCGCGGGGACCGCATCTTTCCTTTTGTCGTCCAGGTGTCGGTGGCTGGATCATAAACATCAACATCGGTCACATCCGCGCCGTCAACGTTCCACCCGGAACCGCAGCCGCCAAGAACGTAGATCTTCCCATCCACCGCGCCTGCACAATGGAAAACCCGGTCGTTGGGCATAGGGGCTTTGTTTGCCCAGGTGCCTGTCGCGGGATCGTACTCATCCACCGTGGCGGTTGAAGTTCCGGCCCCGTAAGCTCCGCCCATGACATAGATCTTGCCGCCGACGACTGCTGCCGCGTGTCCCATCCTTTCGTTGGGCATCGCTATCCCTGTTTCCCACGAGTCGGTCGCCGGATTGTAGATCTCCACATCAGGCAAATACGGACTGTAAGGCGCATCGCCGCCTCCCAGGGCATAGATCTTCCCGTCCGCAACACACGTCGTGGCGCCAAACCTTGCCGTAGGCAATGGTGATTTGGTCAACCACGAGGATTCCGCAGCCTGGATATTGGCCAGCGATCCCAGGCAGGCGGCCAGCACTGTCCCAACCGAGAGTAATTCTGGTTTCATAGAGCAAGCGATTCAGTCGCAGATTTTGCTGGTGCCATTGTACGCGTAGGAAATCGGCGGGCCCTGCATTAGCCCGCATTTCTCAACAACTGTTGATGTCATCTGACCGGTCACCGTCACAGTGCACCTGAAATGCGGGCTGTCAGAAACCCGCGCCCCAAGCAGATGGACCCAATCTCGACCACACTGTGTCCGCGTGCCCGGGTCGCCCAAGCGGCTGGGGCGCGCCCCGGCTTGGATGAACCGATGAGCCAATTGTTCATGCTAGGCGCGGGTTTCATAGACCCGGAAATCTCATCCGCGGACTGTCAGGTGTGCCGCGACGGCCCCACTGGTGAGATTTCCGGGTTAGGAGGCTGGCGGAACCCACAGCATGGTCGTAACAACCAGTTCTACCAACCAGGAAAACCTCGACTACGGGCTCGGCGGAGTTCCCGATTACCACCCAGTTGAGGAGGTCCCGATTGGCTACTTTCACAGTTCCGGTGCCCGAAAAGTTATCGTCGCTGGAACTTGTTCTGTTTCATTGCGAGCCGAGCACATCACTCATCACCGAAACCTCTCGGCGCTTGAGCGTAGAAGCGTGCAGTCTTCGCGTTCCACACCTTACTAACGGAAAATCGCCCGGAAGTTGCACATTGTTAATGCAGCAAGGGAAGTTTACACCTCGTGCTTGCCTTCTGAAAGATACTGTTGCCTGAGAAGTTCGTGCGCCTTCTTGACCAGGGCAACGGCCCAGGCCCGGTCGAAGAGTTGGTCCAGGGCCGCCTGGGCATCGGGCGAGGAATGACGCCCCGCCGCCAGCACCACGCTCCGGTGGGTGGTGGCGAAGACGCCTGCGTGCGCCTCAGGTCCGGAGGATGGTGTTTGCGTCCGCACGCTGGGATTTTACGACGATCAAGCCGTAGTGGCAACCGATAGGAAGCCGCTTTCAACGCTTCTCGGGCAGCACCCAACTTCAGTTGGGTGGCCCCTGCCAGCCAATTTGGATGTAAAGAGGTTCTTCATGACCAAGGGCGAGCGGGAGGCCGCCCGACGCCCTTTCCAACCATGCGTCGGCGCGGGCTCTCACTGGCTTCCGGTCTTCCAGTGGAGCCGCGCGTTCCTGGGGTGCGCACGGGCAATAACCCGCGCTGGCCGCCCTGGATGCAGTAAAGTCGATTCAGTAGGTGATCGTTCCCGTGGCGGTCCACACAAAGGAAAGCTTGACCGTGCCGGGATCCGGGCCGGGATCCGTGCCTGTCTGTTCTAGGGCCACGATGTTGAATTCGCCGCTGGCGCCCGCAAATCGGCCGGTGCCGCCGGTGATGATGCCCTGGAGAACCGTCGTGGGCGAGTCGAAGAAGATCTCATCCCCGTTGGCCGCGATGATCTTGCCTGCGCCTGCGCCTCCGAAGAGGCCCCACCCCAGGCCAACCGACGTACCGCAATGGGAAGCAATTATCTCCGCCTTGGAATTGTAGCTGCCGTCGGCCAAACTCAGCACCATTTGGCTGTGGGCTTGCATGGTCACCGGTCGTGTAACACTGTTCTTGGGAACAATGACCTTGCCGCTCGTTCCTACGGCGGATGGTACCAGAAGGCCGCACAGCACTGCTGCAAGGCCGAGACTCAGTTTCTTGTTCGTTTTTGGTGTCATAAGGTTTTCCTTTCGTCTTTTGAGGGACAATGCCCTGATTATGGATTCTTCCGCGTTGTCTGTTCTGCGATTCGAGCGCGTCGCCACTCCGGTTACAGCCGGCGGCGGAGCCTGTAAGGCTTGCATCTTCTGCCATCGTTTCCTTACTAACGAAAAATCGGCCAGGAGTTGCAGACGATTTGGTTTACCGGTCGATTACGAACCTCTTGCCTCACGGGAGCATGTTGACCGTCTTCTATGTTAGTGGCACGTTGCGGCGGTAGTTCACCGCGTTGAGCGTCGGCAAGTGACCAACAGATCGCGGGGTCCGTCATGGAGATTGCCGTGGTGATGACGCTCGCTCCGCTGTCCCAGCGAGGAGGGGATCAGCCCAACGACCGCGGAAGTCAGCCACGGAGGCTGTCATGCGACTAGGGAAGACTGGGGTCGACTGTAGCTCAATGAAGGCCCAGCTCGGCCTGGGGCTAACCGCACGCTACGGTCCGAAGTCGCTTCGCCTCAGGGATCTTGTCCGGGCAACGACAGCCGGCACCGGAGAACTGCACGGGCTCCGACTTTGGCAGGTGTGATTCCTCAGGGTTCACTGCCTCTGACACGGAAGAACTTGGGGCCAGCCTCGACCTCGATGGTCAGACTCTGCTGGTCCGTCGAATCGCCACAGGCCTCCCACTCGCCCGTCCCCAGGTTTGCGCAGGTCTGAACCTGATAGGGGCTTTGCCCTCCCGTCCACCGAAGCACGAGTCGTCCTGCGCCGTCGCCGGTCAGCGACCCAATCAGAAGATGGGGGATGACTCCGTCTTGGCGGAACACGGCCACGCCGCCATCCCTCATCCCCAGCCACAGGTTCTCGTACCTGTCGAAGACCAGGGCTTGCAGGATATTGTCCGGGAGCCTGGAATTTGCGCGATTCCAGGTTCTCCAATTCATGCCGTCGAACCGCGCCAGGCCGCCTTCGGTCGCGATCCACTTCACACCCTTCGAGTCGATCGCCACGTCCTCTATGTTCGCGTTCGGGAGCCCGGAATTGGCAGGATTGTAGACGATCCATTGTGTGCCGTCGAATCGGGCAAGACCGCCTCCCCAGGTGCCAATCCAGGCGATTCCTTGTTCATCGAAGGCAATCGGGGCAACGGTGTCATTGGGCAGCCCCGAGTTGGCATGCTTATAGACCGTCCAGTGTGGGTCGTCGAACACAGCCAAACCGCCATGCGTCGAGATCCACTTCCTGTTTTCCGCGTCCACACAGACATAGGCGACGAAGTCGTTAGGGAGCCCGGAATTGGCCATTTGATAGCACCTCCAGTTGGCACCGTCGTAGACCCACACGCCGCTGCCACTTCCAACCCAGAGATTACCCTTGAGGTCGAATTTCGGAAACCAGAATTGACTTCGCGAGACGACGGTCCACTCTTTGATGCGGTCGAATCGTGCCAGACCAGTCTCGGTGGAGACCCAAAGATCGCCCTTAGTGTCAAGGGCCAAGCCTGTGCAATCGTAGTCTGGAAGTGGTGAACTGCCGGAGCGAAAGATCGTCCACGTGTGGCCGTTGAATTCTGCCAATCCACCTCCATCATGTCCGCCCCACCGGCCCGTGGCAATCCAGACCTTGCCATCGGGATCCACTTCCACGTCGACGACGCCATTGTACGGCAGACCGGAGTTCGCCCGGTGGTACAGCACCCATTCTGGGTCCACGGTGAGCGTCGCCGGCTGGCTTGTTGTTGAGCCGTTCACGTTAGTCACAACAACGCTGTAGCTTCCGGCGCGGTCCGGTTGGATCTTGGTGATCCTGAGCGTGGCTCCGTTCGCGCCTGCCAAATCCCTGCTGTTGAACCTCCATTGATAGGTCAGCGGCGCTATGCCGGTGGCCACGACCCGGAACGTGGCGTCACCGCCGATGGCCACCAGTTGATCGATGGGCTGTTGGGTAATCTCAGGGGCTTGCCCCGCCACATTCGTGGAGAGAAGCAGTCCCATGAGGATCGCACTTGCTCCCGACCTGAAGCGTCGTGCCGCTGGTGTTCTGCCCGGGATGTCAGCGAGCATGCCCAGGCCGCAGCGCATGGTCCAATGCCTGTTCCAGAAAGGATCGTAAGGCCTACCTGTTGAACTCCATGATTGTGTCTTCATACCATTCCTACAGCACGGCGACTGTCCCTGGGTTTCGATGACGCGCCGGCGACTTGATCGTGATGTTGTTCCGCCTCGTCGGCAGAATCTGTGGGTCAGAATGGTGGAGTCAATCACGCAACACACTGGATATGAATCGGTTGAGTGGCTCAGCAACGCTCGAACAACCGAACACCACTTCTCAAAGGCAGGCAGGCGAGCGGTGGCGACGGTCTTTGAGCCTCCAGATCGCGTCGCCACCGGTCGCCACGCGTAACGAACTCGCCTGCCTGCCTTTGAGAAGTGCCATTCTGACCCACAGATTCTGCTATACAGCCGTTGTTCCTTTCCGCTCTTTTGTTTCCCGCTCCGCGGCATGGCCTCGGTTCGGGTACGCGATTGTCGGCTGGCCAAGTTACTGAACCCCGCAGCCCCCCACCAGCCTCGCCCCAACGCAGGAAATCAACAAAAGACGCGAAAGGTTACAGGTCTTCTTCGCTCGAACCTGCCTGTCCAGACCGAGCCGCACCGATGATCGTTCAGTCGTCTCGCACCTCATCAAGGCTGGCGCGAGCTCGCGCGCCACAGCCGCACGCCTTCCGAAGCGCCAGATGCCAGAACGCTGCTGTCGGGTGAAAACGCTAGCGGATCAACTGCGTTTGCCTGTGCTTCGACATGGAGCAATTCCTCGCGCAGTTTCAGGCTCCAGAGCTTGAGTGCTCCATTTCCATCGCCCGTGACGAGGGTCTTGCCGTCAGGGGAGATTGCCAGGGCCGTGACTTGCGCCAGGTGTCCGGGCAGTTCGGCGCTCAATTCCTGTTTGACAACGTCCCACAACTCGACCTGTGGACTAAACCTCCCGACGGCCAGCGTCCTGTCGTCGGGTGCAAAAGCGAGCGCATTGATCGGGAAACCCTGTCGCCACCGGCTCGGTGTGGGCAATCGGCGACCGCTCGAAGTCTCAAAGAGGGTCAACTCGCCCTCGCAAGCTGCGGCGAGCAGGCGGCCCCCTGGCGAGAACACGACCGCACCCAATAGGGGCTGCGTCGCATGGAACTGACTCGTCCAGCTCCTGCGTTCGAGCAGGTTCGTGACCTGCAGCGTGTGGGGCTCGATTCCTCCAGTGGCCAGCCACGCTCCGTCGCGCGAGAAGCAAAGCGGAAATCGACCCGGGAATGCGGCGGTCCGCCGGTTCTCGGCTACGTTCCACAGCTCGATGAAATCCTCTTCCTGCTCCTTCTGCCCAGGTGGGGTGGTGCGGAGCTCGCATGCCACCGCGCAGGTGCCGTCGCGAGGTGAAACGGCCAACCCGACGAGCGAGGTCTTACGGTTTCCCGCTGCTTCGGGCGGAAGAGGTGCAGTCGGGTCCGGATCCAAATGCCATCGACGTTGAAGCGTCCCGGAAGCCGTCTGCCAGATCAGGACCGCCGCATCGTTGGTTGACAGGGTGAAGATCTGGGAACCATCCGCCGAAAACGCCAGCGGCGGGCGGAGCATACCGCTGGATTGGGAGCGCCCAGCTTGAGCTCCCTTCCCCTCCAGCATGTCTTGCACCGCCGTGGCCTGCAGGTCCCAGACTTTGACCGTGCCGTCCCATGAACCTGAGGCCAGTTTCACACCCCCGAGAACGAAGCGCACCTGATCCACCGTCTGCGAATGACCCCGCAGAGTCTCGACCTTCTTGGTTCTCAGGTCCCAGAGTTTCACCAAGCCGTCATGACTACCGGACGCCACCCGCGTGCCCTCGGGCGAGAAATCCACGCCCATGACGTTGCCGGCGTGGGCGTAGCTGCTGATTTCTGCCCCATTCGTCACATCCCACAAACGCACTGTCCGGTCGCCGCTGGCGGAAGCCAGTCGTTGGCCATCTGGCGCGAAGGCCACCGCATAGACCGTGTCCCGATGCCCTGTCAGGATGCGGATAGCCCGTCCTGTTTCTACATCCCAGAGGCGAATCGTATTGTCCACCGAACCCGAGGCAAGCTGCCGGCCGTCGGGGGAAAAGCACACATCCCAAATCTCGCTCGTATGGCCCTGGAAGGTTCGAACCTCGCGCCAGTCATGGACTTCCCGTAGGACAATGTTGGTCCCCTGGGCCACCGCCAGCGTGGTGCCGTCGGGCGAAAAGTCGGCCGCGAGTGCAGCCGCCGTGCTGCTCCGGTGCAAACGGACGCCGCTTCCCAAATCCCAGAGATCGAAGTTGTTCGTACCCCCAAGCGGCCCGCTGATACTCACCAGCCAACGATTGTCGGGAGAAATGGCGGTGACTCCAGCGTATTGACCGCCTGTGTCGAGACGTCGGCTCACGGTCGGGTCGGTCAGGTCCCACACCGTGATCCGTCCACCTGCGCCGGAAGAGGCGAGCCATCGGCCGTCCCGCGACGCACTCAGCGTGAACACAGGCGATCCGTTCGTGAGTGTTGGTGCCCGCAGATAGGACTCACAAAGCCGACGCAAATAGAACCAGGTGAACTCGCGCAGGTCGGTCTGGCCCGGTTCGGGCCGGTTCCGGTCCAGCAACTCTACCACACGCCGCATGTTTCCCAGTTCCCAGGCTTGGTGGGCAACCTTCAGGTCTGAGGCATACAACAGTTGGCGGCTGCGGTCGGCCAAAGCGTGCTGCTGCCGGGCAACAACCGGACCACCAATACCCAACACAAGCAGTAATCCCACGGCTGAAACCACCAGACCGGCAAAGGTCGGCTTGCGGCGGCACCAACGCCAGACTTTGTGGATTCGGCTCACCGGCCGAGAGAGGATCGGCTCGTCGCGCAAGTATCGTCCGAGTTCCTCGGCCAAGGCCTGGGCGGTGGGATACCGTCGCGCCGGTTCTTTATCGAGGCACTTCAGGCAAATCGTCTCAAGGTCCACCGGCGTCTTGAGATTCAGCAACCGCGGCGCAACCGGTTCGTCATTCAATACCTGGTGCAAGGCATCCGCCACCTCGGCTCCCATGAACGGCGCCCGTCCGGTCAGCAAATGATAGAGGATGGCGCCCAACGAATAGACGTCGCTGCGCCGCCCGATGCGACCACGCTGACCCGACGCTTGTTCCGGCGGCAAGTATCCCGGCGAACCCAACACCTGCCCGCTCAAGGTCAGGTCCGCACCTGATTCGAGCCGTTTGGCCAGCCCAAAATCCGTCACGCGTGGCTGATCGTTCACGTCGATCAGGACGTTCGACGGCTTGAGATCGCGGTGCAGGATATTCCGTTCATGCGCAAAGTGAACGGCCTTCGCAATCAACTGCACATACCGAGCCGCTCGGCGGGCGGGAAGCGGGCCCGATCGAGCCACCTCAGCCAACGTCGGGCCCTCGACGTACTCCATCACGAGGTAGTGCTGACCTTCGTTCAGCCCGACTTGGTGAATGGCAACGATGTTCGGATGCTGCAGGCTGCCCGCCGCCACCGCTTCGGTCCGGAACCGTTGTATGTACTCCTTGTTCGCTAACTGGCCGAACGGCAGCACCTTGACCGCCACGATCCGATCCAAGCGCACCTGCCGCGCTTTGTACACCACCCCCATGCCCCCTTCGCCAATCCGCTCGAGCAGTAGGAAATCGCCCAAAGCGCGCGGCAGGGCTTCAGCAGGTGGTTCCCCCTTTGGTACGTTACGCTCCCCCAGCCCCGAGACTGTGTGCGCTCCCCCTGCCTCCCCAGCCGCGGCTTGGGCAAGCACGCACTTCGGGCAAAGCCACAGCGAACTCCCGGCCGGGAGTTCAGTGCTGCACCGCGGACAAGTCTGACGCATGCTCATCATTCCCAGTACTGCGGCAACGTGCGGCAGCGACAAGCCTCGCTATTTCACACCGCATCGTTTTGGCGTCCTTGGAATACGAAACAACCGAGAAAGGTTACACCTTTTCCCTCGCACCGGTTCCAGACTCTAAGGTGGCGAGTCTTCGGCCTCTGCACCGTGAATCTGTACGCGTTCGATTCCACCGTCGCGAACGCAGTTAAACGGCGATGGTCGAGGGAGTTGCCAGCAACCCAAGGCCCAAACAGCCGTTCTCGGGTTCACTCCGAGAATACGGCCAGCAGGTCGCGCAGTTCCTCTTCAATCTCCGTTCGGGTAGTAACGGTCTGGGCGATCTGTTCTCGCAGCGCCTCACGATAGCGTTGGCGCAGCCGGTGAACCGCCACTTTGACCGCCCCCTCCGTCATTCCCAGCCGCGCCCCGATCTCAGCATAGTTCTGGTCCGTTCGGTCTCCCGACAGGAACACCTTCAGATGCCTGAAGGGTTCCGCCTTTCCTTCCAGCAGATATTCTTCCTCCAAGCTTTGGTTAGCTGCCTCGATCAGGTTCACCGCCCAGGCACGGTCGTACAGTTTGTCCGGCGACAAGTGGTCCGCCGCTTCCAGCCGGTAGCGATCCTCCGCCTTCTCCCCGTCGAACGGTACGTGGAGCGTACCACCCCCACGCTTCCCGGCCAGCGCGCGCCGCTGCTCATTGTTGAGGAAACGCTTCACAGCCGAAAGGAGAAACCAGCGGAACTTCCCTTTCTCGGGATGAACCGCCGTCAGGTAGCTCTTCGTCAACAATCGGGCAAAGAACTCCTGTGTTAGGTCCTGGGCGTCCTCCGCGTTACGATGCTGCCGCCGTACGTACGCATAGAGGGGATACCAGTATGCGCGGCAGAGCTCCGCCAGAGCCTCGGCCGCTCGCGGCGAAGCGGGATCCCGAGCGGCCAGTACCGCACTCCAGTGCGTTGTCGCAAACAGCCCTGCGCGCTTGGACGAGGCCTCGCCTTCATCGCTCGGCGTGGTCATGAGGCCAAGATACGACGCGGCAAGCGGATTGCACGCGCAATGTCTCAGGACGGCCGGGGACCGCACCTCTTGCCTTGATTCAGCCCACGTTGAGTTTTCAAGCAGATCGCACTTTGCCCGTCGGGCTGTCGGGCCATTCTGATGGTCAGAGATGCGCGCGGACTCGGGAAGAATCGAACACCGTGGCCCAAAGCGGGACGGTGCCCCAAACCAGGGCCGAGGCGAAAGCCAGCCAGGCTCAACCGACACCAGGCTCAACCGAGCTTGCCAATCCCGGCGACTGGTGCGATAGGTCCGCTACTGCCAGGGCGAGCCGCCGGCTCGTTTGGGTTGAACCTGCGACTCGTGTGTGGCCGGGCTGAACTGATGCACCTCCGAGGCAGCCCGCAAGGGAGGCATGGGCCACAGGTCGCTCAGACTGGGCTAAGGGCCAGGTGGACTTTCCGGATGGCCCGGGCGATATCCTTGACGTCGTCATCGTTGAACTTGGGGTCCATAATGACGCCCCCGGCACGATTGAGGATACTGATGGTCCGCGGGCAACACTCGCTACCGTATTGGATCGCCCGGCCTCGGGGGCTCTGGAAAGACGGCCAAGCGGGGTGGACGGTCGCCTTCTTCTCGATGCGCGGGGCAATCGGCAGAATGACCGACCCGCCCGGCGCCGAGGCCGAGACGCCCTCGGCATTCATCGCCCGGAGGAACTTGTCGCGATGTTCCTGACTTCCCAAGTCGAGAAACACCCCCACCCCCAAGTCTCCTTCAAGGTCTGGCGACTTGCGGAGTCTGAGTCCGGGGAGATCGGCGATCGCCTCGCGGACCTTTCGGGCGTTGGTGCGAAGGCCCTGGCAAATGGTCTCCAGTTTCTGCAACTGACCACGGAGAACCGCACCGGTGAACTCGTTCATGCGGAAGTTGCATGCGGCGAAGGCGGTGAGCAACCCGCCCCCCAGTGCCTCATTGTAAGGCGAATGCAGGGTGCCGAAGTCATGGAACCGGAAAGCGCGCTCGAAGAGCTTCGGATCGCTGGTGATCACGGCCCCGCCCTCGCCCGCGGTGATGGTTTTGCTGAGTTGAAAGCTGTTGATGCCGATGTCGCCGATCGTGCCCACGTACTTCCCTTTATAGCGTCCGCCGGCGCACTGGGCGCAGTCCTCGAGCACCCGGAGTTTATGTTTCCGAGCGATCGCAAGGATCGGATCCATGTCGCATGGGCATCCTTGAAGATGGACGGCCATAATCGCCTTGGTTTGGGGCGTGATCTTCTCCTCGATGTCGTTCGGATCCAGGTCAAACGATTCATCGATCTCGGCGAAAACTGGCAGTGCCCCAGAAAGCACGATCGCATCATAGCAGGCATACCAGGTCCACGCGGGCAGAATCACTTCATCGCCCGGCCCGACCTCCAGCGCGGCCATGGCGGTGTAGAGGGCCGTTGTTCCTGAGGTCACAGCAAGGGCGAACTCCGCGCCGAGGTGAGCGGCATACTCTTTCTCGAACGCGAGGACCTTGGACGACGGCCCTCTGGACCAGCGGAAGGGGACCCTCGAGTCGAGGACTTCCATGAGTTCTTGCTTCTCAACGTCGTCGTAGAACTGCGGTCCATAGGGACGAGCCCCAAGGAGGGAGGTCCGCACAGGCTCACCGCCGTCGAGCGCGAGCTTCTGTTCCGCTCCGGCGGTGAGGTTTCCCAGGGGCACTCCCGCTCCCACAACGATCGACGCAGTGCCAATGGTTTCAAGAAACTTGCGGCGGTTCGTGATTGGTTCTCTCATGTGACTCTCCGGTGAAGCGAATTGCCGATCTTGCTGGACGAATGATGTGCGCCAGTCCTTCGATTCGAGCCCTCAGGGCCCCTCCCCGCAGACAGGCTGCCCCCTTCCGACTGCAGCATCGTCCGGCGTCATGCTCACAACCCGCAGCCTACGCCGCGACTCCAATTCGTCAACACCGTACCTATTCAGCACCGGGATTGGTAGCACGGCGGGGCCGGTGGACAATCCGGCCCGAGAAAGGCGTCAAACTATAACAAGAAAGGGGTCAAACTATAACAATGACGGTGCGTCCTGTTTCTCTCGCTTCTGTTTCAGGCTGTGGAGCCGGGTCGTGGCATTCTTCCAACTGCCCACGTACAGCCGCCGGGCAATCTCTCTCATCGTCAGTGTTGTTTCCCGGCGTGAACGTGCCGCCAGCTCCAACTTCTGCGGGACGCTGCGATTCCTCATCGTGGAAGGTGTCCTCCCGCCGGTGCACGGCTCATGACGTTTGTCACGCCGTACCTGAGGCGGACGCGGATGGTCAATCGCGCCGGGATACTCGATGCGCAGTTGGCGCGGCATGGGAGAACCCTCCACCCCACTCGATACCAAGTCAAGCCAT
>CAYPUR010000093.1:0-16915 GCA_964413865.1 uncultured Verrucomicrobiota bacterium | reverse complement strand
GTACCCGGCGTCGCGCAACCCCCTCACGATGCGGCTGAGGTGATCCACGCCGCGGGTGCGCATCGTGAAATCCACCATCGCAGTTTGCAGCGGCTCCGCGCTGAAGGCGCGTTGGTGGTGGACTTCCATGATGTTGCCGCCGTGGTCGCCGATCAGGCCGCTGACGCGCGCCAATTCCCCCGGCACGTCCCGCGTCTTCACCCGCAGCCGCACCAATTGGGCGTCGCGTGCCAGCCCGCGCTGGATGATGGACGAAAGCACCATCAGGTCAATGTTGCCGCCGCAGAGGACCAGCCCCACATGCTTGCGGCGAAACCGCCGCCGGTATTTCAGCAGCGCGGCCAGACCGCAGGCGCCCGCGCCCTCCACCACGGTCTTCTCGATTTGCAGCAGCATCAGCACGGCGTCCTCGATCTCGCCTTCGCCCGCCAGCAGGATGTCGCTGACGAGGCGTTGAACGACGCGCCGGGTCCGCCGCCCCGGATTCCTCACGGCGATGCCTTCGGCCACGGTGAACCGGTCGCAATGGACGGGTTGCCCGGCGATCCATTGCGCCATCGCGGGAAAGCGCTCCGACTGCACGCCGAACACCTCGAGATCCGGCTTGATGCCCTTGGCGGCCACGGCCATGCCGGCGATCAACCCGCCGCCCCCGATCGGGACGAGCAACACCTCCAGACCCGGCTGCTGCGCCAGCATTTCGAGCGCGATCGTGCCCTGTCCGGCCATGACCCGGTCGTCGTCGTAAGGATGCACCAGGGTGAGCTTGCGGCGCTTGGCCAACCGCCGGGTGAAGCCGCTCGCCTCATCGAACGTGTCCCCCTCGAGAATCACCTCCGCGCCGTGCGCCCGCGTGTGCTCGACCTTCACGTTGGGCGTGTGCCGGGGCATGACGATGACCGCCGGGATGCCGAGCCGTTTGGCATGGTAGGCGACGCCTTGCGCGTGATTGCCCGCGGACATGGCGATGACGCCGCGCCGGCACTCCGCCGCGGTGAGCGAAAGCAGCTTGTTCAGCGCGCCGCGCTCCTTGAAAGCCGCCGTGAACTGGAGGTTCTCGAACTTCAAGAAGACCTCCGCGCCGGTGATTCTGGAAAGGGTGCGCGAGTAAGTGCAGGGCGTCATCAGGAGGTTGCCCCGCAGCCGCTCCGCCGCGGCCTCGACATGTTTTAAGGTCAGACTCATGTTAACAAGCCAATGGGGTCGCATCTAAATAGTTGACAATGTACTTCCGAGCACCGCCACCAAGCGCTGGCGCTCCGGGTCATCGGCCCACGCCAGCGGGAGACGCGCCACGGCCGGCGCCGCCGCCTGGTGCTTCCGTCCCACTGGTCTCCACACCGCCCCGCGATGCACACCTTGCCGGGATCGCCTTTGCGCTGCGAGGCTCGCGAGCGTCTTCATCCGGCGCAAGGGGAAAAACGACCACGCCCGAAGGGAGAAACAGCAGCACGTCGTTGTGGGCGGGCGAATCGCTGTGGAAGCGCTGGCCGCGCACCGCGATGAACGTGCCGCCGCACCGAGCCGCGTGTTCGACCTGACCCGCCGCGTTCAAACGCACCAGGCACAGCTCGGCGTCGGTCACCAGCCCCCACGCGGGCACCTGGACCGCGCCGTCTGTCCGGGACGGGCGCACGTTCAAAGGGTTCTCGGTGTCCAACGCCACAACGAGGTCGGCGCGGCCGTTGGCGAGATCGACTCGAAGGAGGGCAAGGATTCTACAAGTCGATTTCCAGGGGTTGCGACTTCGGCAAGTCACAGGTCAGCCGCCGTTGTTTGCCGTCCGGCTCATGCACGATCAGGGTGGCATCCGTCAGCGATTGCCCGCTCACCACCTTCACGCGCAACTTCGCCCCGACCGCGGTCACTTGCGTCAACCGCACGTCGCGACGCGCGCTCTCCCATTCCCAGACTTCGGCGTGCGTCCACCATTCCATGCCGCGTTGGCGGCCCTCGCGCACCAGTGTCTGCAGCGCGCCGGCCAGGCCGGGCTTTTGAATGTGCGCCGGATGAAACAGGAAATGCGCCACCCCGCCATGCGCCACCGCCTGGTCCAGCATCGGGCGCGCCAGTTTCGCCGGGAGGTGGATGTCCAGGTCCTGGGTAATCAACGGGATTTCATAAACGTCCAGAAACCGCGGCGGCGCGGCCTCGTCGTCCAGGGGCCGCCACGGCTGACACGTGCCGCGCGGAAAGCCGCAGCCGCCGCGCTTGCTCGGCCCCATAGTGCCGTCGATCTTCAACCCGGCCTGCTCGCACCAGCGAAAGAAATCGAGCCGTCCTTCCCATCGCGTGTAATGGTTCTTGTTCGCGATGATGTTCGTGACGCCGCTTTCGGTTGTCAGTCCCTCGAGCTGTTTGACCAGTTTGTCGAAGCCCCACTGGCGATCCGGACCTTCTTTCATCGCGTCGTAGTGCAGGGCGATTTCGCAGCCCGCGGCGCGGATCTCGTCGTAGAGCGGGCGCGGGTACCCGCAGGGGAACAGCGTGCACCACGTCGTGCGGATGCCGGCCTGCTTCACCTCTTGGAGCATGGCCCGCGCGGCCTCCTCGGCGTTGCCATCGCTGTCGTGGCTGACGCATCCCACGGCCGGCACCTCGCGCGGCCACGGCGCGATCTGGAGGAGTGGCTGGCCGACGGCGCGCGCGGCGTATTGAATCGCGCGCAGAATCACCAGCCGCAACTCATCCGCCACCGGGTAGAGGAACGCCGGCGCCTCGCCTTCGGCCAGGGCCGCGCGATCGAAGTCGTAGTCGAGCACCTGGCCATCGTCCGTCTTCAGGATGCGATCGTGGATGGGCATGGTTCCATCGAACGCCGGCGCGCCGTCCCGGAGCACGGCGATGCCTTGCTGGATATGAACGATGCTGTTGAGGAGGTCCGGCGCGATCAGCAACGCCATGCCGCGGCCGGCTCGTCGCTCCAACAGAACCGGAAAGTGCTTCGGCCGGCCATGACGGTCCAGCACCGTGCCCGTGGCCTCGGCTTCCGTGGCCCGCACCGCCACCCCCCCGAAGAAATGCAGCGAGCTCCTCAGCCCGTCAAACACCGGATGCAGCGAACCCCGGACATCGAGGTAACCTTCGCCCAGTTGGAGGACGGCGCTCGCGCCGAAGCCTTTTGCGCCGTCCGACGGCGCCAACTCCGCCCCGAACAGTTCCGGCATTCCGTGCAACCCGCCCAGCGACACCAGGGCTCCGCCGTTCTCGACGAACGCCGTGAACTGCTCGCGCTGGTCGCCGGTCAACTGATGCTCGCCGGCGAGCACCAGCAGGCGATTGCGGCCCGCTTGGCCCGGCGGTTCTTCAGCGAAGAAGAAGCCGGCGCGCCGGGCCACTTCGACGATGTAGGCATTCGACGGCAACGCGGGAGACACAGAGAGGGTGAAAGTCGCCTGTGCCCAGGCGCACGCGACGCCAGCCCAGCCCATTCCCAGCAGGAAGCTCAGTCGTCTCATGTTCTGTAACCACTCGTTGTTACTGGAGCCGCATGCGGTAGTCGCGGCTGGGGGCGTCGGCGGAGAGCGAGAGCTTCACCTCCGCGATTCCGCTGCCCGGCAGCGCCAGGAGATTCGTCCGATGCCGCCATTCGCCGGAGTCGAAAGCGTCGCGCTCCTCGACGGCATAGGTGCGTCCAGCGATGGCGTTGTAGGCGAGATGGACGCCGTCGGCGGTCACCGTGAGGCTGGTCAGGACCAGGTCCGGCGCCTGGGGGTCGGCGCCGAAAGCGTGCTCGAGCCGATTGGAGAGACCGTCGTTGTCGGGGTCGCCATCGGGACCGTCCGCGCCGGTCGCGACCTGGGGGTTCAAGCCGTAACTCAGCTCCCAGTCGTCAGGCAGCGTGTCCTGGTCGGCATCGGAGCCGGTCGGCAGGGAGTTGGCTTCTCCGGGCGAGGCGGTGTGAGGAAAGCGGACGATGGCGGTGTGGCCGTCGGGGAAGCGCCCTTCCGCCAACTCGGAGAGCTGGACGAGCAAGTCCACACTGTCGGCAATGGCCTGGCTGGCCGTGTAGAGGCGCACGGTCTCCCCCAGCGCATCGAGTCGGAACGGCAGGTGGTCCGGCCCCGCGGTGGGCTCGTCGTCGGCGATCCACAACACCCAGCCGCGCCCGTCGATAAAGGACAATGGGCCGATGATGTGATTGGTCTGGCCGGCCAGCGAGGGATCGTCGGTAAGGACCATGCCCGCCAGGTTCACGGGGAGAGCGTCCAGGTTGTAGAGTTCAATCCAGTCCGGGCCGTCGGTGTTCGCCAGCCACTCGTTCAGGCGCACGTTGAGTGGACTGCCCAGTTCGGACGGCGCGGCGTTGGCGCCCCCCGGGGTGGGCTGACCAAGCAAAACCCACTGGCCGTTCACCCTTCCGATCGAGCGGTCGGGCAGTTGAAAACCATACTCGACGCCATCGGCGAGCTGCCCCGTCGCGCCAAAGAGATACACACCCCCACCCTGGCCGCTCAAAGCCCGGCCACAATTGAGTTCAGCCTCGTTGATCAGAGAAGGCGCCCGCGTGGGGTCGCACCAGACCGTGAGGCGGCGGCCCGGGTCGAGAAGGGCCCCGACGGGGAAGACCCACTGACCGGACCAACGCTCATTGACGCTCAGGCTCATGCCCGCCAGCGAGACGGCGGCGGCAGTGGGATTGTGAAGCTCGACCCAGCCCGCGAACTGGCCTGCGGCGGTGGCGTTGTGGGTGAGGTTCCGCGCCAGCACTTCCTCGATCACGACCCCGCGGCCGTCGGCGAGGTAGTTGGCGGCACCGGGGCTGGACGAGAGGCCGAACGCGACGAGGTTGGAGTTCCCATCCGGCAGGCGGCCCAGGGAGACGCCTTCCTGGGCGTTCGTGTAGCTGACCTGGTTGAGGACCTTCCCGAGGGCGTCGTGGAGTGCGATGGAACTCCGCGCCGCGGGAAGCCGAAAATCGACATGGTCCGGCCCGGGCTGCTCGTTGGCATGGAAGAGGACGTGCCCAGCGGGACCGACGAAAGCCAGCGCGGTGATCTGGAACAGGGCGTTGGTGATACTCAGCGAAAGCCCCTCGAGTGCGATCGGCAGGTTGGTGTCGGCGTTGTACAGTTCGATCCAGTCACCCGCGCCGGGCAGTGCGTTGGCGACGAACTCGTTAATCACCAAACGGCTGGGCGAGCCGAGGGGGGCGGCGGAATTCAGGGCGCCGGGCGTCGGCTCGGTCAGTTGCCAGTCCGCATCGGGGCCTGCGCGTCCGAGGGTGAAACCATCAGCCTGCGGGCCGAAGCGCAGCGCATCGACCCGCTGGCCGGCGGCGTCGTGAAGGGAGAGTCGATCTCCTTGCCGGTCCAGGCCGAAGCCGGTGTGCAGACCCGCCGACTGGAAATCGGCGTCGCACAAGACGATCAGGTATTGATCCGCGGGCAAGGTGGTGGGTGGGAACAGGAGCCCGCGGTTGGCGCGGCCGTCGCCGAGGGTCCAGCCGGTGAGGTCGGCGTCGGTAGGACCGGCGTTGTAGAGCTCGCACCAGTCGGGGGTGCGGGTGCCGGGTGGGGCGGACGCCGAAGGGGTCGCGGCGATTTCGTTGAGACGCACCTGCGGCAGGGGCGGCAGTGGGTTGGCGGCGCCCGGAGACCCACCCGGCTGGGCGCTGGCCTGCCAGTTGCCCGGATCATCGGGGTCGCCGCTGGGGTTGGTCATTTCCAGGGATCGTCCGGCGCCGTCAGCGTCGGCCGGCCATCCCGCCGCGTCGCTGTAGTCCACCGAGACAATGGTGCGGTTGGCGCCATCGAGGAGCGCAAGGCGTTCGCCGCCGTTTGCGAGGCTGCCGTCGTACCGCCCAAAGACCGCGACGCCGGGATAGCGCTTGGCAAAGGCGGTCGGATTCGCATCGGAGATAAGCAACAGCCGCGCGCCGCCCGCCAGCAGGGCGCCCTGGGCGAAGCGGAATCCGACCCCCTCGAAGTGCACGCCGCTCAGGTCGATGGGCACGGCGCTCAGGTTCTGGAGCTCGATGAACTCGTATTCCTCGCCCCCGGGCGGATGATACATGATCTCCGTGATGCGGAGCGGGAGGCCGAATGCATCGACCTGGAAGACCGCCTCGGTCACCGCGCTCCAGTTGGTGCCCCACTGGCTGCGTGCCCGGACCAGCACCGTGCGGTCGATGACAATCGAGGTCCCCGGCGTGCAGGAGAAAGCGTCTGAAGCGACCGCGCCGCTGAAACGAACGCGCGGGTCGGCTCCGTTGGTGGTGTAGTGAATCGTGCCCAGGCGGTTGGTGAGGGTGAGGTTGAATCCGCGCGGAACCCGCCCGCCGAACTGATTGAAGACCGGCGCGTTCGAGGAGGCGAGCAGGCCGGCTTGGGCGAGGTGGTTGGTGAGGTAGCGCCGCCGCAATGGAATCCAGCTTGTGGCGATGGTGTTGTTGAAGCCCGAGATGGCCGGGGCGATCATGGCCCGGAGCCATCCGTAGCGAATCTTGAGCCGCTCGTCCGTCATCGCGCCCTCGTTGAAGAAGTGCTTGTGAACGCGATCGGCGAAAAGGAGCCGAAACTCGGGGCTGGCCTTGAGGCGGAGGAAGAGGGTCTGGATTTCGGAGCCGCCCCAGGGCGGGCTCAGGTTGCTGAGCTGGTTGGCGACGGTGTTGTGCGCGACGTCGTTGGCGTAGCCGAAGGACCACTCGGCGTCCCAGGCGTAAAAGCGATAGCGGCTGCCAGGGGTGCGTTCACGGGCCGCCCGCCAGTTGTTATGCGGCCAGTCGTCCGTGTCGGCGTAGATGAGCGGGATCAGGTATTCGACGAAGTTGGTCGTGTCGAGGCGCCGTTCGATTTCGAGGTACTTGTCGGGGAGCGCGAGGTTGTTGGCACTCGCGTAACTGCGCAGCCCGTTCCAGGCGACGGCGTCGCCTTCGCGGATTTCGCCGCCCATGGCCATCAGGTCCCAATCATTGGCGCCGCCGTGCCAGGTCCGCAGAAAGTCGGCGTCGATGCGTTCGGTGGGATTGTAGTAGCCCTTGTAGACGCCGTTGAGAAAGAGGTGGACAAACGTGCCGCGGGCGGAGACCTGGCCGACATCGGCTTCGAGTTGGCGGGCGAATTCGTCGCGCAGGAAAGGGTTGGTGGCATCGTTCATCCCGGCGCGTAACACGATGGTGTCGAAGGAATCGACGGGCACCTCGGGAAAGATCGCCTGGCGCAGCCGGCCCTCGCCGTAATCGCCCCGGAAGTAGAGCCGGAACGAATACTTGCTCTCGGGGATGGCGCCGCTGCGGTAGTTGTAAAGGTTGCGAATGTAGCCGCCGCCCTGGATCCGAAGGCCACAGTCAATTTGAAAGCCTCCATTGTCCTCGGGCTGAATCCACTCGGCGGAGACCGGTCGTTCCCAGGCAAGGCCGTGTTTGAGCGTGTTGCGCGGATTGTACTCCATGATGCCCGTCTTGCCGTAGAGGTGGTTTGATGCGGTGACCAGCGAGAGCGCGGGCAACGTGCGCCGAAGCGGACTCTGGTTGTACAAATAGGTGTGGGTGGTGACCTTCGAGGGGAGGCTGTCGCTCCGGAACGCCGCGGCCCGAATCACGCGCGTCGCATTGATGCCGATAAGGTTCGTGTAAAGCAGGCCATTCGTGAGACTGGGCGCGCTGCCGTCGATCGTATACCGGATGGCCGCGCCGGGGGTGGGACACGCGAGCGACAGGCTGAAGGGCTTGGCGAAAAAGCCGCGCGGCACGCTGAAATGAACCGGCTCGAGGACGTCACTCATCCAGGTCGAGGCGTTGGCCGCCCCCGGCGTGGCGGCCGTGAAGTAGCGCCACGCGCCGGATGGGTGGCGCCCAAACGCCACGTCGTTGCGTTGTTCGGGATATCGAGGGGCGAGTTCGCAGACGGCCAGGCGCGGCGACTCGGCGTTGTAGAGGCCGAGGTACTCGCCCGCGATGCCCAGCTTGAAGTTGGTGTGCAGTCGGG
This sequence comes from uncultured Verrucomicrobiota bacterium, assembly GCA_964413865.1. GTDB lineage: Bacteria > Verrucomicrobiota > Verrucomicrobiia > Limisphaerales > J093 > MWFF01. The sequence goes on along the minus strand of CAYPUR010000093.1, from coordinate 8,987 downwards.
CGTTCGCCACGGTGGGCCGACGGTTCTTGCCCGAGGCAAACACGACCAGATAGCGCTTCGCCGCCAGGCTCACTGCCGGAAAAACCCACTGGCCGGGCCGGTGGGGATCGTCGGTCAGGGACCAGCCATCGAGGTTCACGGACGTGTCGCCGGCGTTGTAGATCTCGATCCAGTCCTCCCAATCCCCTTCTTCGTCCTTGAGGCCGCTGACGTTCTCCGCCATGAACTCGTTGATGACCAGGGCCGGCACGGACACCGCGGGATTCACGGCGTACGACCACGGCTCACCCTCGAACGCATGCGCCTCGGGCGTGAGATCGACGATGCCGGGCGCCGCCGCCCAGGCGATCGAGACCGCGCCGGCGGGCGGGGGTGAAAACACGAACACGTAGGGCCCCGCGGCAGCGCCGGTCACCGCCACGGCCGGAACGCCGTTGACCAGGAGGTCCTGCGCGTCCACGCCCTCGACGGCTTTGTCGAAGAGCACTTCGATCTGGGTCAGTTGACGGACGATGGCGTTGGCCGGCGGATTGAGGGCAGCCAATTTGGGTGCGACGGGGTCGTACAGTTCGTAGTACCAGGTCGCACCCGGGCCGGTGGGATTGAACGCGTTGGGGGGCTGGCTCAGGTCGGTGATCCCATGCCGCATGTCCCACGAGGCCTGGATGGTGCCCCATCCGGGCTGTGGAAACGTGAATGTGTAGGTGGTATCGCTGCCGCTCAGGCCCGTGCAGGGCGTCCCGTTCAACCACAAGTCCGCCCCGTTCACGCCGGTGACGGGCTTGCTGAAGGTGACGGTGATTTGCGTGAGTTCGGTCAGAGCAGACTCAGGCGCGGGCGTGACGGCGAGGACGCGCGGATCGGGGCGCTCCTTCAACCCGGCGGTCAGCGCGGCATCGAACACCAGGTCGCGCCACGCCGCGTTGGCGTCGAAAAGCCCAAACGTCTGAGTGCGCACAGCAACCGGGCTGAGACCGAGGAGCAGCACGGCCAGCGCCAGCCTGAAGTCGAGACAATGGCGCCAGCCCTGGAACGGCGGTGCGCCTGGTCCGGAACAGAACTTCACGGGCGTGGACGGTAGCAGGCCCGCGCCCGCACACGAGCAAGAACTGGCGCGGCGCTTTTTCAGCCCGCGTTGGTCCACAAAGGGGTCAGTCCCGGAAAGCAGGAATCTTTGTTCTTGACGCATCCCCCCGTCGTGCGTAGGGGCTGGACGTTATGGCCGGCAAGTTGCGAATCGAGTATCCGGGCGCGGTCTACCATGTGATGAGCCGGGGGAATCAGGGCGGCCTCATTTTTCGGGACGACCGAGATCGGAAGCTGTTCTTGGAGACGGTGGCCGAGGGTTGCGAAAAGACGGGTTGGCGGGGATGAACTGGCTGCAGGGAACCTACACGCAGCGGTACAACGCGCGGCATGACGTGTTCGGCCATTTGTTTCAGGGGCGGTACAAGGCGCTCATTGTGGACGGGAGTGCGGATGAGTATTTCCAGGTGGTGAGCACGTACATGCACCTGAACCCGGCTCGGGCCGGCCTGATCCGGATCGGGGAGCAGGCGTTGAGCGGGTATCGCTGGAGCAGTTATCCGGGCTACGTGCGCGGGCGGGCGGGGCGTCCGCCGTGGATCGAGGTCAGGCGCGTGCTGGGCGGCGCGGGGATTGGCTCTGATGGGGCTGAAGGAGGGTGACATGGCCGGACTGGCCAAGGGGGCCAAGGAGAAACAGGTGTTGGCGTGGTGGCTGCGCAAGCGGACGGTTGTGTCGCGGGCTTGGGTGAGCCGGCGTCTGCAGATGGGCGACGAATCGCGGGTGACGCAGGTGGTGGCGGCGGTGAGGCGGGCGAAGGATCGGCAGATGCTGGGGTGGCGGCGGAAACTGGAGGCTGAGCATTCCTGAATTCCGGGACCGACCCCGTGACCGACCCCGTGATCCTGGGGTGGCGTACGAGTTTTCCTGAATCCGGGACCGACCCCGATGCACCAAGAAACGTGCGGGCTGGAATTCGCGTTTGAATTCGGGGCGTCTGTTGCCTTTAATGCCCGCGTGCCAAGTCAAGTCATCGCCGTCGCGAACCAGAAAGGGGGTGTCGGCAAGACCACCACGACCGTCAACCTGGCGGCATGCCTGGCCGCCATGGGACAGCGCGTTCTGCTGATCGACCTCGATCCGCAGGCCAACGCCACAAGCGGCCTGGGTCTGCCCAAGACCGAGGGCGGCAGCGCGTATCGCGCCTTGCTCGGAGAGGAACCGTTGTCCGAACGCATCAAGACCACGGGGTGCGAGCGCCTCGAACTTCTCCCCAGCGAGATGGACTTGTGCGGCGCGGACGTCGAATTGCCGCGCGTCGAGAATCATTTGCAACGGCTGGCGCTCGCCCTCGACCCCGTGCGGCGCGACGAGGGGCGCGACCTGATCCTGATCGATTGCCCGCCGTCCCTGGGCATTCTGACCCTCAACGCCTTCGCGGCGGCTGATTACGTTCTGGTCCCGCTTCAGTGCGAATACTACGCCCTCGAAGGGATCACGATGATGAAGCGCCTGCTCGATCAGTTGCGGGCTTCAGGAACCAATCCCAAGCTGCAGCTACTCGGTGTGCTGATGACGATGTTCGACATCCGGACGCGCCTCGCCCAGCAGGTTGTGTCAGAAGTTCGCGAACACTTTAAAGAGGCTGTGTTCGACACGGTGATCCCGCGCAGCACGCGCCTGGCCGAGGCTCCGAGCTTCGGCAAGCCAATCATCCAGTACGATCCCTATGGCGCCGGCGCAGCCGCCTACGAGGTCCTGGCCCAGGAAGTCCTGGCCAGGCTCGGAGGCACACCGACTGAGGCCCCTGCTCCCAGCCCGGACATTTCAAACGGCTGAGCGTGATCGGGACGCCGTTCTCGGCGCACTCTGCACTGCAATCGGTGGCAGTCTTGCGTTCCCAGCAAGATTCCCGCACTGCTCTTCGCACTGCGAATCGAGTGAACTCATCGACATCTGCGGCTGGTGCGGCCAGGAGCGCGGTCAGCAGCGATTTCGCGGATCCCCGCCTGGAGTTTTCGAGCGCTGCGCAGCAGCGCCAAGTCCTCCGGCGTCGCGGTCGGAACGTCCAGTTCGGCAAAACGATGGGTGGTGCCAAAGGACTCTTGCGCCTCGGCGAAGAGGGCGTTGGCCGTCAGCAGCAGATCCACGCGCACGCTGCGGAAACGGGCCTTGATGAAGAACTGCTGCCTGATTGCGTGTTGCCGGACACCGATCGAACTGCCAGAGTCATTGTAGTGGCAAGGTGCGGACCGATGGCGCCGAAGATGATGAGAGCATGGTGGCATCCGATGCTTGGTCTGCTGGCGGCAATCTGCGCGGCGGCGGCGGCGGAGACCGGCTCGAACGCGTTCGAAGACCCGGCGGCCCCGACACCGCACAACCGCATCGACGAATTGGTTTTCGTCAAGTTGTCGTCCCTGGGCATCCAGCCGGTCCTCTGCTCGGATGCGGTCTTTGTCCGCCGCGCCTTTCTCGATCTCATCGGCACGCTGCCAACAGCCGACGAGGCCCGCCAGTTCATCCGAGACCCCGACGCGCGGAACAAGCGCCGTCTCCTGATCGACCGGCTCTTGGAGCGGGAGGAATACGCCGATTATTGGGCGATGAAGTGGGGGGATGTGCTGCGCATCAAAGCGGAGTTCCCAGTCAATCTCTGGCCCAACGCGGCCCAGGCCTATCATCGCTGGGTCCGAGCCTCCCTCGCCCAGAACAAGCCGTACGACCGGATTGCCCGCGAGCTGCTCACCGCCAGCGGCAGCAACTTCCGCGTCGGTCCCGTCAATTTCTACCGCGCCATCCAGAACCGAACGCCCGATGGGATCGCCGGAGCCGTGGCTTTGACATTCCTGGGCGCGCGCATCGAGGGCTGGCCGACCGACCGCGCGTCCGGTTTGGCGGCGTTTTTCGCCCAGGTGGGCTACAAGCCCACCAGCGAGTGGAAGGAGGAGCACGTCTTCTGGGATCCGCTCGGCGCCAGCCGCGTCGCGGCCAACAACGCGCCCGGACGCGATGCGGTGTCGGCTGTTGGACAGGCCCATCACGACGCGCCGCAACCGTGGGTCGGCGCGCACACGAAGAGCCCGCGGCGGGACGCGGTCTTTCCGGACGGCACGGCTGTCGCGCTGCCCGCGGACCGCGATCCGCGCGAGGTTTTTGCCGACTGGCTGATCACGCCGCGGAACCCGTGGTTCACGCGGGCGATCGTGAACCGGGTGTGGGCCTGGCTGCTCGGGCGCGGCATCATCCACGAACCGGATGACATCCGGGATGACAACCCGCCCAGCCATCCCGAGCTCCTGGCCCATCTCGAACAGGAGATGGTGTCGGGAGACTACGACCTGAAACACCTCTGCCGCGTCATCCTCAACTCGAAGACCTATCAGCTCTCCTCGCTGGCCCGGCATCAGGGCACCGAAGCCGAGGCCCAGTCCGCCAGTTACCCCCTGCGCCGTCTCGACGCCGAGGTGTTGATCGACGCCATCAACCAGATCACCGGCGCCTCGGACCTCTACACAAGCCCTATCCCGGAACCGTTCACTTACATCCCGGAAGACCTGCCGGCCATCGCGCTCCCGGACGGCAGCATCACGAGCCCGTTCCTGACCTTGTTCGGGCGTTCGGCGCGCGCCACCGGCATGGCGAACGAGCGCGACAACAAGCCGATGCCCCCCCAGTGGCTGCATCTCCTCAACTCGAGCCACATCCAGCGCAAGCTCGAACAGGGTCCCCGGCTCAGGGCGCTTCTCGATTCGAAACGAAAGCAGGCTGAGATCATCGACGAACTTTTTCTGACAATTCTGTCGCGTTTCCCAACGCCTCACGAGGTGCGGGTCGTGGAGGCCTACGGCCAGGTCCAGCCCTCGAGGGCGGCCCGGCGCGTGCGGCCCGGCGCTCAACCCGCGCCGCCCGGGCAACCTGTTGTCGTGAAGAACCGGGGTGACTGGGTGGACATCGCCTGGTCCCTGATCAACAGTACGGAGTTCTTGTATCGTCACTGACCGCAATGGACAGCCATTTGGATATGCTACACAGACCCCTCACCCCGGCCCACTCCCATCCGATGGGAGAGGGTGTCCCGCTTTGCGGGACGGATGAGGGTGAGGGCGGAGCGCCTCGCGGTGATTCCTCAGTCGCTGAAGCTCTGCCGCACTACGCGACGTCCGGGCCGGGGCGCAGCCTGAACGGGGTCATGTCCCGGCGCGACCTCCTGCGCATTGGATTGTTGAGCACGGCGGGATGGATGGTTGGGGAGAGGGCGCTGTTGGCAGGGCGCGGCGGCTCGACCGCCGCCGCCTCGCCGGCCGCCTCGCCGCCTGTTGCCAAGGCCCGATCGGTCATTCAGATCTTTCTCTGGGGCGGCATGTCACAAATCGACACGTGGGATCCGAAACCGGACGCGGGCTACGACTACCTGGGCGAGTTCAAGAATGTTATTCCCACCAACGTAGACGGAATCCAGCTCGGCGAGCTTTTCCCGAAGCTGGCCCGGCAGGCGGACAAATACTCGCTGATCCGCAGCATGACGCACCGCAACAACGGCCACGAGACGGCGGCCTACCTCATGCAGACAGGCCACACGCCGGGCGAACGGCTCGCGTACCCGAGCATCGGCGCGGTGTTCGCCCTCTTCAAGAGCCCCGCATACAAGGGTCTGATCCCGCCCTACGTGGTCCTGACCCAGCCGCAGGGGCGGTTCTCGGAAGAGGGTTTCCTCGGCCCCAAGTTCAAACCGTTCGCCACGGGCGGCGATCCCAACGCGGGACAATTCGAGGTGGAAGGGATCGTGTCCCGAAGCATCAGCGACGCCCGGCAAAAGAGCCGCCGCGAACTGCTCGATCGGATGGACACGCTGGGTCGCGCGATGGCGGGAAACGTCCAGGTCGCAGCTTCGGAAGCCGCCAAGCAGCAGGCGTATGAACTCATTCTGGGGCATGGCCGCGAGGTGTTCGATCTCTCGAAAGAGAAGCCCGAACTCCGGGACCGCTATGGCCGTCACACCTTCGGCCAGGATTGCCTGGCTGCGCGCCGGTTGGTCGAGGCGGGTGTCCCGTACATCGTCATCAACTACCCGGGCGGCTGGGACACCCACAGCAATCATTTCGCAACCATGCGCCGCCAGTGCCCCCAACTCGACCAGGGGCTGGCCATGCTGCTCGAGGATATGCACGATCGCGGCCTTCTCGAAAGCACGATCGTCTGGTGTTGCGGCGAGTTCGGACGCGGCCCCAAGATCGACTGGCAGCCGCCCTGGAACGGTGGCCGCAACCACTACGGAAACGTTTTCACCGCGCTGGTCGCCGGCGGCGGTTTCAAGGGCGGACGCATCGTCGGATCGTCCGACGACAAGGCTGCGGAGGTCAAGGAGCGGCCGGTCTACCCGGTCGACCTGCTCGGCAGCATCTATGCCCTGGGAGGCATCGACGCCCGTGCGCGACTCCCCCATCCGATGGGCGCCGAAGCCTGCGTATTGCCCTCCGCAGCCGAAGGTGTGAAGTCCGCCGGGATTCTGCAGGAAATCATGTGAATGGGATTTGGCGAACCTCACTGCTCTGGCTGATCGCCTGGTTGTTCCTGGCGCCCGCCCTCCGCGCCCAGCCGCGCCCCTACATCGGCTTTGTCTTTCCCGCCGGCGGACAGCAGGGCGCAACGGTCCAAATCCGATTGGGCGGACAAAACCTCGACGGCGTCCATGCTGCAACGGTCACCGGCCCGGGCGTGACGGCACGAGTGGTCGAATTCCATCGCCGCCTGAACAACCAGGAGGTTCAGTTGCTCAGGGACCAGTTGAAGGAGTTGAAGGGGGCGCCAGCCCGGGAAGGAGAAGCATCCGATCTGATCGCGCGGATCGAGAAGCGCGCGCGCGAGTTCGTCCAGATGCCGGCCTGCGCCGCAATCGCCACGGTGACGACCGTCGAGATCACGATCTTCCCGGACGCCGAGCCCGGCGAACGGGAGATCCGCCTTGTCACACCGCGCGGCGTGTCCAACCCGCTGCCGTTCCACGTCGGTCAACTCCCGGAGTACACGAGGAAACCGATGCCCACCACGCCGCGGCAGGTGCTCGGTAAGGAGGCCCTGGCCCTCCGGAAAAGACCGGCGAACGAGGTCGAGGAGCGCATCATTGTGCCGTGCATCGTGAACGGCCAGATCGCCGCCGGCGAAATCAACCGCTATCGGTTCGAGGCCCGCCGAGGCCAGCGCCTGGTCATCTCGACCCTGGGCCGCCAGTTGATCCCGTTCATCGCCGATGCCGTTCCGGGCTGGTTCCAGCCCGTGATCGTCCTGTATGACGCGGCTGGGAAAGAGGTGGCCTATGCCGACGATGACCGGTTCAACCCTGACCCGACGATACTCTGCGAGGCACCCAAGGACGGCGAATACGTGCTCGAGATCCACGACAGCATCTATCGTGGACGCGAGGATTTCATCTACCGCATCACCATCGGCGAGGTGCCCTTTCTCACGAGCGTCTTTCCCTTGGGCGCACAGGCGGGCAGTTCGCCGGAGATCCGGATGGCGGGCTGGAATCTTGATGACACCCGATTGTCGCGGCCGGCGACGGACGCGGAGCCCGGGTTCGAGTGGCTGACTGCGACCCGCGGGGGCCTACGTTCCAACCGCATGCCCTTTGCCCTGGACGCGCTTCCCGAAACCTTCGAGCAGCCATCCGACAACGACACGCCGGATCGGGCGCAGGAGGTCGCGCTGCCGATCATCGTGAACGGGCGCGTCGAACGGCCGGGCGATTTGGATGTGTTCGCATTCGTCGCCAGGTCGAACGAAACGATCGTTGCCGAAGTCCAGGCCCGCCGACTCGATTCGCCTCTCGATTCGGTCATCAGGCTGACGGATGCCGACGGCACGGTGCTGGCGTTCAACGATGACTTCGAGGATCTGACCTTTGGCGCGAAGACACACCACGCCGATTCCCGGCTCATGGTCACTGTGCCCTTCGATGGCCGCTGCTTCCTCCACCTGGGCGACACGGCGCGCCAGGGCGGCGAGGACTACGGTTACCGGCTGCGCCTGAGCGAACCGCACCCGGACTTCGCGCTGCGCGTTGTGCCTTCGAGCATCGGACTGCGCCCCAGGTCCACCGCGGCGCTCACCGTCCATGCCCGGCGCACAGACGGCTTCACAGGCCCCATCCGGCTCTCCCTCGAAGACCCGCCCGACGGATTGTCATCGCAGCCGGTGACGCTTTCATCGACGCAAACGGTGGCGCGCCTCACAATCCGGAGCGACCGTGCGGCAACCGGGATGCCGGTTGACTTGTCCGTCGTGGGCAAAGCCAGGATCGGCGGACGAGAGGTCACGCGCCGGGCGGTGCCTGCGGAAGACATGATGCAGGCCTTTTTGTGGCGGCATCTGGTTCCGGCCAGCGATCTCAAGGCGGTGGTCTCGAACCCCGCCGCCGCCACCCGACCCGACCGCCTCGCGCAGACGCGCCCGGAGCCCTCGAAGACGACCAACACACTCGAGGTCGCCATGACCAACACCGCAACAAACGCTCTGGCCGCCGTCAATCCCCTTGGCGGAACGAATGTGGCCGCTGCGACCGCGGGCGCGGCGCCTGCTGCACCCAAGTTTACAAGGCAACAAATCGCCGGGCGCCTGCGTCAGCTCCGCATGCTCCACGAGGACGGCCTTCTCACGGACCGGTTCTACCAGGCGAAGGTCGCGGAATGCGAAGCGGCGCAGTGAGGTTAGCCCGGATTTCTCACCACCGGGAGGATGACAACGAAATCCGGGCTGTGGCAAAAAGTGGTGAGAAATGCAGGTTAGGGTCTGTGCAAAAATTAATTCCGGTTTTGCTGGAGGGGATTTGGCTCGCTGGCGAGGCGCGACGAGGGAGCATACCCGCAGCGGTCTGTGACCGAGGAGCAATCCCGCGGCCGCGGTACCAGCGAGCCAAATCCCCCCAGCCCTGCGGGGCGGGGCGGCACCGGGCCATCTGC
>CAYPUR010000092.1:12116-16986 GCA_964413865.1 uncultured Verrucomicrobiota bacterium | reverse complement strand
AGGAATCCCCGTCTGTTGACGCGCGGCCTCGATGACCAGGGTGCCGATCACCCCCGCTGGTTGCCGGCAGGCCTGGCGCCGAAGTGAGATCGGCCGCGCTCAAGACTCGCGGCTGACCGCAGAGCAAGGTCTGCCCTGCGCATCCCCTCGCGAGCGAAAAGCGGGTCCCGATAAGGGGGGAAACAGGAATATGGGTCGCCTCCAGGACACGATCGATCATGCCGTAACCCATCTGCCCGCCATCACTCAATCGGCGGAGCAAGCCGTCGGACACTTCCTCTCGGGAGGCAATCTCTGGGTGGCCGGCCGACAGGCCAACTTCGTTTCGCCGGCCATCTGGGCGTACCCGTACGGTTCAGCCCCATTGGATACCCGGATTCGATACTGCGCGCGCTCGATCAGGTCCCCTTCGGTCCGTCCCAGGCCAGGACGACCTGTTAATCCCCGACCGCAGTGACCGTTTGAGGCTGCATCCGTCCACACCCGACCACGCCCCACCCCCGTCGGCCCCCCTGATTATGAGGCACCTGCCCTGAGCGCCTCGGAACAAGCTCGCCGTTCCAGCGCAGTCACCAGAACGCAATGCAAACACGTCGCTTCTCAGTTGCTGCTCCAGCCGCCGGAATTCCGAGGAGCCGTGACCCGCACGTCCAGTCGGATCGGTTTGGCTCGGGAGCCCAAAACAAATCACATACCGAAGGAGAATTCGATTCTCAATGGACCACCAACCGTTTTGCCATTGCATCGCTGTGCTCGCTCCTGAGGTGGCTGTACGTTTTGGCGATGAGAACCCCACCGTCGCGATGTCCCTGCCACGAGGCAATGGTCTTGAAGTCAATCCCAACCTCAATCGCGCGCGTGATGAAGCAGCGACGAAGGGAGCGCGGAGAGAAACTAGGAAACCCAAGGCGCTTGCAGGCTGCCGCCAGAGCTTTCTTGGGGTCTCGCACCGCAAACACTGCTTGTCCTTGGCCGGTTCGCCCTCTTGCCTCCCGTCTCTGGAGAAACGGCAAGACCTGGGGATAGATTGGAATGGAATACCCCGTGTCCGTCTTCACTCGGTAAAGGGTGATTCGCTTTGCCGCAAAATCGATGTGCTCCCACGTCAGGTTGGCACACTCGGCGGTTCCCACTCCGGCGAGTCCCATAAACTCGACAAGGTCGGCAGTCTCGTCTGCCTCTGCATTGTACTTCTGGGATCGGATGTCCTTCACGAGCGCCTGAAACTGCTCCCACGAAGGGGTCGGACGAATCGGCGTCTCGACCTTCAGGCCGTGTACGCCCGCGGCTGGGGATACCGCGATGACGCGGAGCTTAAGCGCGAGCTCGAACAAATGGCGCAGGAATCTGGCGTATTCGTTATAGGTCGCGTTTCTAAATCCCGGGCGCTTGCTCGCGAGCCACAAGTCGAGGTGCCCGGGGTTCACGTTCTGAACCGAGACGTTGAGGCCGTGCGGCCAGGTTTGTTTGAAGCACTTGAGGATCGACCGCCGAGTCGCGGCCGTCTTGGGGGCGTACTGCGACAGGCGTTCTTCGTAAAGCCGCAGCAATTCCTCAAGCGTCATTTTGCCGGTCTTGCGATCAATCCGTGAGGCGTTCTCCATTTCCTCGGCGAGACGCCGCTTGGCCAAGGCGCGGTCGGTTGTTCGCAAGCTGCGGGAAATCTCCTTGCCATTCGCTCGGAAGCGGGCAAAATACACGCCGCTTGAGGTATATCGGTACAAGTTCTCGGCAACGCGGCAGAATTCGCCGTGGCGGGTGTGCGTTTCGCTCATGCACTCCATTGAACCGCGTAGAAGCGCCGCGTGGAAGCAAAAAGTTTCCCGTCGATACTAGCGCCGCAAGTTGTTCATAGAGAATTGGTTGGGGTCGTAGCTCAGTTGGCAGAGCGTCTCGTTCGCAATGAGAAGGTCAGGGGTTCGACTCCCCTCGGCTCCACCATTCCAGATCTCCTCGCTGTCTGCAATACCCGGGCTAAGGCTATCGGCGCACGGAGACGGGGCGCGGGGCGCCCCAGTGCGCGTCGGCGAAGTCCAGAAAGACCCGCCAATCGTCCCGTGTCATCGAGTGTTTCCCCGGCCGAATGTAGTAGCCCAGCTTGCCGGCGCTGAGCCGTCCGGGTTCGGGCATGGTGTCGGTCTCCAAACCCCCGGCGTCCAGGAGGCGATAGACCGGCGCGGCGGCGCGAAGGACATCGAACTGGCCGGACGGATTCGCCCATTGATCCTCGATGGCATTCGAGAGCAAGACAGGGCGCGGCGCCATGAGCGCCACCAGGCAATGCTGATCGACCGGGAGCCGTTCCGGCTGCTCGTTGAACTGTTTGAAGGCAGCGTTGAACCAATGCGCGAACCGGTCGTTGATCTGCTTGACCGATTCCCCGGTCTTGCCGCGGCTCGGCGCGGTGCCGCCACAGCCAGCCTGGTGTGGAATCGCCAGGCCGATCCGGTCGTCGAGGGCCGCGGCGAGCAGCGCGGTCTTGCCGTTGCGCGAGTGGCCCACGGCTGCGATGCGCTTGGAGTCGAGGTCGCGGTCGCGAACCAGGTAATCGACGCAGCGGTGAAATCCCCATGCCCAGGCCGATATGGTGCCGCGGTTGGCCGGGTCCGGCTGGGTAGTCTCTCCGTTCCGCTTCGCCAGCCAGGCATAGATGCCATCGGAGACCTCGGCGCGATCCGAGTCGACATCGGTGCTGCAGAAGGAGGCGAGCGCGTATCCGCGGTCAATGATTTGGGCCAGGTCCCAATCGGCGGCCTGGCTGCCCCGAGCCGTCTCGGCAGCCCGACCGTCGACGCACCCCGCGCAACTGCGGTAGAGCCATCCGCGCGTGAGCGGGACGCGCGGATCGTCCGTGAGCGCATGATTGCCGCAGAAGTTCATGGCGAGAAAGACCGGCACCCGCCCGCGCCGCGCGTTCGGCACGACCACCATGAGGTCGAGACGCGGTGCGGCGGAGTCGCCGAAGGAGATCTCGACCAGTTTCAAGGTCGCCTTGCCGCCGAGAAAATCGGGATGCGACGCCGTGACAGCGCATGTGGGCCTGGCCGGCACCGGGGGCAATGGGCCGTACATGTAATGCGCGAAGAGGGCTTTCAATTCGGGGCGGCGGGCCCTGACCCATTGCCGTTTGGTCTCGATGCGCGTCCCGTCGAGGCAGACCAGCGGGTCGGGCAGCTCGGCGCGTGCGGGCAATTCGCTCGCAGGCGGGAACAGTGCGGGCTGGGCGGATGCTTGGAGGGACATCGCCCCGGCGGCGGCGATGCAGGTGAACCAGGGAACGAGCTTGGGTTGCATGGAGGGCGACTCTGCCTCTGAGACTCGAAGCGCGCAAGGCGCCATCCGCGCCATTCGCGGATGGCATAAGGGGGCGGCTCCGCTTAGCCTGCGGGCAGATGTTGCATGTGAGTCGACGATGGAAGGCGCCTTTGATGCTCGTTCTTGGCACGGCGGGCTGGGCCTTGAGTTTCCCGATCATGAAGGCGGTGACGCTGGCGCAGCAGGCCATGCTGCCCGATGCGAGCAGTTGGTTTGCCGCGGCGCTATGCATGGTCTATCGATTCGGCATTGCGGCGTGTGTGATGCTTGTCGTGTGCTGGCCGACCCTCGTCCGCATGACGCGTTCGGAGGTGTGGGAGGGTGTGGGATTGGGGGCCTTTGCCAGCGCGGGTCTGATCCTGCAGATGGACGGGCTGGCGTACACGGAGGCGTCGACCTCGGCCTTTCTGACGCAGTGTTACTGTCTGATCATCCCGATCTGGCTGGGCCTGATCGAGCGGCGCTGGCCCTCGGCGACCGTGCTGGCGAGTTGCGGACTGGTGATTCTCGGCGTGGGGATCCTCTCCCAGATCGATTGGCGCACGTTCCGGCTCGGGCGGGGCGAGGCGGAGACCGTGTTGGCCTCGGTGATTTTTGCGGCGCAGATCCTCTGGCTGCAGCGCCCCCGGTTTGCGGGGAACAACGTCCATCACTTCACGCTGGTCATGTTCGCGGTGATTGCGCTGTGCTGTTTCCCGATCGCCTGGTTGACGTCGTCCAGCCCGTCCGACATGGTGCGGGCGTACGGCACGCCGGCGCTGGGGCTTTTCCTGGGGGTTCTGGTGCTCTTCAGCACGCTGGGGGGCTACCTGCTGATGAACGCCTGGCAGCCCAAGGTGAGCGCCACGGAGGCGGGCCTGATCTACTGCGCGGAGCCGCTCTTTGCGAGTCTGGCGGCGGTCATGCTTCCGGCGTGGCTGTCCTGTCTGGCTCAGATCGACTATCCCAATGAAATCGTGGGTGGCAGCCTGGTCGCAGGAGGCAGCCTGATCACCCTGGCGAATGTGCTGATGCAAATGCCCGCTGGACGGCCTTCGACCGTGCGCTAAACTGCCCGCACCATGTCAGGCGAAGCAATGGCAGATCCCGATTTGGCGGCCGCAGCCAAGGTCAACTTGCGTCGTCCGGACGTGATGGAGGAGGTGTTGGCGCAGGTCGAGGCTCATTACCGGAGCAGCATGATCGAGCGCATCCGGGCGAACGGGGGCATGCTGACGTCCGGCAACCTGACCGTCAGACTGGCCAAGCAGTTCGGGTTCTGCTACGGGGTCGAGCGGGCGATCGATCTGGCCTATGCCGCGCGCAGGGTCTTTCCCCCGCCCCGCCCGATCTATCTGCTGGGTGAGATCATTCACAATCCGGAGGTAAACGACCAGATCCGGCACATGGGGATTCAGACGATTCCGCCCCGGCCCAAGGCGGAGGACCTGGCACGGGTCCAGCGCGACGATGTGGTCATCATCCCGGCGTTCGGAACGGAGGTGCAGACCCGGCAGGCTCTTGCGGACAAGGGCTGCGTGCTTGTGGACACCACATGCGGCGACGTGATGAGCGT
>CAYPUR010000092.1:0-12106 GCA_964413865.1 uncultured Verrucomicrobiota bacterium | reverse complement strand
ATCCACGGGAAGGCCAAGCACGAGGAGACCAAGGCCACCACATCGCAAGCCACGGCCTACGGGACCGGGCATTACCTGGTCGTGCTCAACCTGGCTGAGACCGACGCCGTGTGCGGCTACATCCGGGATGGCGGAGACAGGGGGGCGTTCCTCGATCGGTTCCGAGGGGCCCACTCGCCCGGTTTCGACCCGGACCGGCATCTCGATGCGGTGGGGGTTGCCAACCAGACCACGATGCTCCGGGGCGAGACCGAGGAGGTGCAACGCCGGATTCGGTCGGCGATGGAGCAACGGTACGGGGCCGCGAATCTGGACAGGCACTTTCGCTATTTCGATACAATCTGCGGGGCCACGCAGGACCGGCAGGACGCGCTGGAGAAGTTGCTGAACGAACGGCTCGATCTGCTCCTGGTCATTGGCGGGTACAATTCGTCCAACACGTCGCACCTGGCGGAGATGGGCGAATCGAGGCTGCCCACTTACTTCATCAAGAACGCGTCAAAAATGGCGTCCGCCAGGCTGATCTGCCATTACAGGCAGCAGGAGCATCGCGAGGTCGAGACGCGCGACTGGCTGCCGCCCGGCCCGGTCACCGTGGGGGTCACGGCCGGGGCCTCGTGTCCGAACAACCTGATCGAGGACACGATCCGGCGTTTGTTCGCATTGCGCGGAATTCCGGAGTCGGAGTTGGCGCGGGTCTAAGCGCAGGGGTTTTTGATGCCTTGTCTACGCCGAGAACTGGAAGAGCGCGAGCGGACCACGCTGGCTCCCTACGCCCAGTTCAGCGGCCAGACGCGGGGGCGTCTCCACCACGAACCGCCGCCGGACTGGCGCACCGAGTACCATCGCGACCGCGATCGGATCATTCACTCGCGCGCCTTCCGGCGGCTCGAGTACAAGACGCAGGTGTTCCTAAACGGGACCGGCGATCACCTGCGCACGCGGTTGACGCACACCATGGAAGTGGCCGCGATCGCGCGGAACATCAGCCGCGCCCTGCGTCTCAACGAGGATCTCGCCGAGGCCATTGCCCTGGCGCATGACCTGGGCCACTCCCCCTTCGGTCACAGCGGCGAACAGGTGCTCAATCGGCTGATGCGCGGCCACGGCGGGTTCGAGCACAACCGGCAGAGCCTGCGGGTGGTCGCCTGGCTCGAACAGAAGTACCCTGGATTCCCGGGGTTGAATCTGACCTGGGAGGTGCGCGAGGGACTGGCCAAACACGTCACCAGTCACGATCACCCGCTTCTTCCGCCCGGGTTCGAGGTCCGGTCCCCCTCGCTCGAAGCTCAGGTCGCCAACCTCGCCGACGAGGTCGCCTACTCGAGCCACGATTTGGATGACGGACTCGAAGCCGGCCTGCTCTCCGAAGCCGCCTTGCGCCGCGAAGTCCGCGTCTGGCGGCAGGCCGCCGCCCGGGTCCGACGCGCGCATGGCGAACTGCCGGACGAGTGCCGACGCGACTTCATCATCCGCTGCATCATTGACGACCAGGTGCACGACGTGGTCGAGACCACCGAACGTCGGCTGCAGGCAGCGCGGGTCGAGAGCGCCGATGCCGTCCGCCGGCGCGCGCGGCCTCTGGTGTCCTACAGCCTGGCCCGCCGATCGTCGAATCTCGAACTCAGGGACTACCTCTATCGGAATCTCTATTACAACCCCGCGGTACGGGGCCCCAACACCCGGGCCGTGCAGATGCTCGAAGCCTTGTTCCACCACTATCTCGAACACCCGCACGACCTGGGCGAGCAATCCCGCAAACGGGTCCGGACCGAAGGTCTGCACCGGGTCGTGTGCGATTATCTTGCGGGCATGACCGACCGCTACGCGATCGAGGAACACGCGCGGCTGATTCGCGAGCAGTGAATCCCCTCTACAACGCATGACAAACGACTTGAGCTTGGCGCACCTGCTGGGGCCCGAAGGACCTGCCTGCGCAGCCGCAATGGACGCAGGGCGCCGCTGGCTGGCCGGACGCGACACCGCCGAATTGACGGCGGGCGTAGGCCAGGAAATCGCCGAGGTCCGCGCTTTCACGCCGATTGACAAGCGGGCCCTGCCCGCGTCGTACGGCGGCGATCAGCCCGGCCCCAGCGACGATTTCCTGGTTGGACAGGGCCTGTTCTATTTGAGCGAACAACGGCGGCTCTTTCTCGACTGCACCTCGGGGCATTATCAGATGCTCTGGGGCTACAACCACCCCGAACTCGAGGCGGCCGCGATCGAGGCCGTCCGCGCCGGTGTTGTCTGGGACAACCACTCGAACATCCCCCAGGCCCCGCTCAAGCAACTGGGCCGGCGGCTCATTCAAGCCGCGAACGACCCGGACGACCCCGATCCGCTCAACAAGGTGCTCCTGGGCGTCTGCACCGGCTCGGTGGCTTGCGCCGCCGCCCTCAAGATGCAGATCAAGGTGTTCGAGCGCAAAACTCGCACCCGGACGACCCCGGTCATCCTGTCGCTCGAAGGCAACTATCACGGCAGCGATTTCATGCCGCAGTTTATGCGCGGCCTGTGGCCGCTCCTGCCCCGCCCCTGCGAGTTTGTGAATCTCGAACCGAATGCGTTGGACGCGATCGAGGCCGCCTTCACCCGATACGGCGAGCGCATCGCCGGGTTCTGGGCCGAGCCGGTGATGATGAATCGCGAGGCGATCCCCATCTCGCGCCCGTCCCTCGAATTGGCGCGGCGCTGGTGCGATCGGGTGGGCGCTTTGCTCTGCCTGGACGAAATCCAAACCGGGTTCTGGCGCCCCGAGATCTTCGATTTCCGCGCCCTGGGCGTGCGTCCGGATCTGGTCGTGCTCGGCAAGGGCATGGCAGCCGGGTTTCATCCCCTATCGGGCGTGCTTTTCCGCAGCCGCCATGACGTGCTCGAACAGTACGACGCCATCAGCACCAACGGCTCGGCGGCCCTGCCCGCGCTCGTCGCGCTGGCGTCGATGCAGTTGATCCAAGCCCGGGCCGGGCAAATCGAAGCGGCGGCGGCGCGGATCCAAAGCGGCTTCCACGCCCTGGGAAACGACTTCCCGGGACTGGTCGAGCGCGCCCAGGGCCGCGGGCACCTGATGGGGCTTCGCCTCAGTGCGGTCGAACACGCCAAGGCGCTGCATCGCCGGTTGCTGGCGGACGGCGTCTGGACGCGCGTCCACGCCTACCACGAAGGCCATCGCACGCTGCTGACGAAGCTTGGATTACTGGCGGACGCGCAGATCGTGGACTTCCTGATCGACCGAATCCGGCACGCCCTGCGCGCGCTTTCAACCCCGAACGCGAGCGCGTCGGGGCAACCCTCGAATGTCCCATGACTCTTCGCCCCCGAATTGGTCTGCTGGCTCTGACGCTCGAATTGTACGAAACGCTCGCTCCGGGCCTGCGGTCCTCCCGCGAGGCCTGGGTCCGACGCGCACTGGTGCCGCCGCTGGCCGCCGACGCCGACGTCGTGTTCGAGCGCGCCGTGTTTCGACGCGAGGATGTCGAGTGCACGATGCGCCAGTTTGAGTCTTCGGGGATCGACCTGGTCGTGGTCGTCTTCCTGACCTACGCGCCCAGCCAGATCGCCCTGCCGGCGCTGGTCCGAACACCCCTGCCAATCCTGATCTGGAACACGCAGGAGCTGTGGGGTGTCGACAACACGTTCACAGCGGAGGCGATGATCGACAACCACGGCGTGCATGGCACCCAGGACCTGGCCAACGTGCTCGTCCGCGCCGGCGTCCCGTTCCACGTCGTCACCAGCCACACAAGCGAGCCGGACGGCCTCGCCGAGCTGCGCGACTTCAGCATGGCCGCCGCCGCGGTCAACCGTCTGCGCGCGGCGCGGATTGGCCGGTTGGGCCACCCCTTCCCCGGCATGGGCGATCTGGGCGTGGACACGACCCATCTGGCCGCGACGCTGGGCTGTGCCTGGGTGAATCTGCCGGTCGAGGAGTATCACCAACGCGCGGCCACAGCGCCCGAGTCGGATGTGCGCGCCCTTGTGGCCGGCTACCGGCAAGCCTACGACGTCGCGCCGGACGTGACCTCGATCGAGTTGGAGGCCGCCGCCCGCGCAGAACTGGCGTTGCAGGGCTTCGTCGCCGAGCATCGGCTCTCGGCCCTGACCTACCAGTTCCTTGCCTTCGGCGAGGATGCGCGGACTGAAACGCTGCCTTTTGTGGCGGCGAGCCGCCTGATGGCCGAGGGCATCGGGTTCGGGGGCGAAGGCGACCTGATCGGAGCGGTGGGGACCTTCTTGCTTCACCGGTTGAATCCGCCGGCCACGTTCTCCGAGATGTTCACCATCGACTTCGCCGGAAACGCGCTGTTCATGAGCCACATGGGAGAGGCCAATGCGGCGATGACCCGGCGCGATCGCCCCGTGCCGCTCGTGGCTCGGACGACGCCGATCACCCGGACCCGCACGCGGCAGTTGGCATTGGTCACCAGCCTCGAACCGGGTCCCGCCACACTGGCTGCGCTTGCGCTGGGTCCGGCCCAACGCTGGCGCCTGCTGGCCGCACCGGTCGCGATCGAGGACTACGGGCCATTGCCGGGCTTCTGTGTTCCGCATTTCAAGGTGCGGCCGCAGTCGGATGTCAGGACGTTCCTGACCGACTACGCGCGCGCCGGCGGGCCGCATCACAACGCCCTCTGTTTTGGCGATGCCCGCCGACGTCTGCGGTTCGCCGCGCAGATCCTGGGAGCGGAATACCACGAAATCGGCGGGCGCGGCGCGCGCCGGAACGGCGATCGACCGACGGACGACATGGGATGAGGCGAGGCATGGACGCGAGCGAATCGAGGCCGCTTTGGCTGGGGCTGGATCTTGGCACGACAAACATCAAGGCCCTTGTCGTGGATCACCACGGCGTTGCGCGTGGCGAGGCATCGCGCCCTGTTGGGCTGGCCGCGGTGGGGGACGGCGGCGTCGAACAGGACATCGAGGCAATCTGGGCGGCCACACTCGAAGCGATGCGCGCCGCGCTGCGCGGAGTCGATGCGGCCAAGGTGGCGGCCATCGGCGTTTCGAGCCAGGGTGGCGCCCTGCAACTGCTCAATGCCGCCGGCTCCCCGGTCGGACGAGTGCTCAGTTGGCTCGATCAACGCGGGCGTCACGAGGATGAGGCGCTGACTGAGATGCTGGGGCGGCCGTGGTTCCGAAGCCGCGTCGGGCACGGACGCTCCGGCTACGCCGTCGGCCAGATCCTGCGGCTTCGTCGCGAGGACCCCGCCCGGCTCGATCCCCCCAATCGCGTCGGGTTCGTCGGCGACGTCATCGTGGAACGACTCTGCGGACGCGCCGCGCATGACGCCACCTCCGCCGGCCTCACGCTGCTGCTCAATCCGGCCCGGGGCGGTTACGACACGGATCTCCTGGACCGACTGGGCCTCGGACGGGGCCAGTTGCCCGATCTGATCTCGCCTCGGGAACCGGCCGGCCGGTTGCGCCGGGAGATTGCGATTGCGACCGGATTGCGTCCGGCCACTGCCGTCTCCGCCGCGGTGCACGATCAATATGCGGCCGCCCTCGGCACCGGGGCGGTCGAGCCCGGCGTCATCATGGTCGGGGCCGGCACGGCGTGGGTCCTGCTGGCCGTCAGCCCGCATCTGCCAGCACTGGTCACCGATGACGCCTTCGTGTGCAGCCACGTCGTCAACGGCCTGTTCGGCGAGATTCTCTCCCTGGTCAACGGAGGCTCGGTCCTCTCGTGGGCGCTCCGACTCATCGGGCTCGAGCAGGCGGGGCCGGAACAAATTGAGGCCATGCTGGCGTCGGCGCCGCCCGGCTGTGAGGGCCTGAGCTGTTGGCCGTTCGTGACACCCTTCGGCGCCTCCGGCCTCGAACCGGGCACGCGGGGGCGGCTGGCGGGGATCCAAATCGGCCACACGCCGGTGCACCTGGTGCGGGCGGTCGTCGAGGGACTGGCCTTCGAGCTGAATCGGCATCTGATGTTCCTGAAAGAGGCGGGACTGCCTGTGGACCGCCTGGTCCTGGGCGGCACCGTGGCCGGCAGCCGCACCACGACTCAGATGATGGCCGATGTGACGGGCCTGGCGCTGGACTGCTCGGCCGCGGGCGGCGGCAGCGTCCTGGGCGCGGCCATCCTCGCCAGAGGCCTCATCGAGCCGGATCGGTCGCTGGCCGATTTGAGCCGGGCCATGCGTGCGGAACCGCGGCGGGTCGAGCCGGGACCCAATGCGGTTGCCTACCGGGAGTTGTTTCATCATTACTGCGCGTCCTTGCCATGCCGCACGACGGGGCGCGCGAGGAAGGAGATCGGACGCACGGCATGAAACCGACACCGCTTTATCACGTTTGGGACTACCGCGACGCGGATCGCGCCTTCTGGCGCGACGAGATGGAGGCGTGGCTTCCGCACAGGATCATCGATGCCCACACGCACGTCATGGATCCCCGGTTCCGGCTCAGGCCCATGACCGAGTCCATGCGGCGTCAATACTGGGTCAACGAGGTCTTCGAGTGCATCGACGCGGACACGGCCGAGCGGTGTCATCGAACGGTGTTCCCAGGCCGCCAGGTGGGATGCATCGCATTCGGATTTCCCGACCTCGATTTCGATCTCGATGGGGGCAACGTGTGGCTGGCCGAACAGTGCGCCCGGCGGGGCTGGCACAACCTGGCGGTCTTTCGCCCACAGTCGAGCCAGGCGGCCATTGCGCGCCTCCTGGATCAGCCGGGCGTGATCGGCTTGAAACCGTACTACGCGCTCATCAGCGAAAACCGGGAGACGCGCGACGCGCATCTCGAATCAAGCATTTTCGATTCTCTGCCGCATCCTGTCCTCGAGGTGGCGAACGCCCGCGGCGCGTGGGTAACGCTTCACGTGCCCAGAGCGGCGCGCCTCGGGCATCCCGACAATCTGCGAGAAATCGCGGAACTGCGACGGCGGTATCCGAATGTGATTCTTGTGATTGCGCACCTGGGGCGTTCCTACACCGAGGCGCATGCGCGGGAAGCCCTTCCGGCCCTGGCGGACGACCCGGGCATCTACTGCGACACGTCGGCGGTGCTCAATCCGGCCTCGCACCGGATCGCCCTCGAGTGCCTGGGCCCGAGGCGGGTTCTTTACGGATCGGACAATCCGATCTGCTACATGCGGGGCCGGCGCCAGTATGACGGGCGCGCTTACATCAATCGGACCAGCTACCCGTTCCATTTCAACCGGGCGCGCGAGGCGCCCGAGATCGAGGCGCAATACACCCTTTTCATGTACGAGGATTTGCGCGCGATCAAACAGGCCTGCGCCGACATGGGCCTGACCGCCCCCGAAGACATCCAGGCCATCTTTCACGACAATGCCGCGCGATTGATCGACGGGATCATCCGGCAGAGAGCGGCGACCGACCACCGGATCGCGCACGTCGACTCCCGCCCTTGACCGCGTTGCGCCTCGCCTCTTTGCCCTATGAAAACCATTCGCTTCGGGTTGATTGGATGCGGGTTGATGGGACGCGAATTCGCCAGCGCCACGGCGCGCTGGTGTCATCTGCTGGACGCGGACGCGCGCCCGGAGCTGGTCGCCGTCTGCAACCGCGGGGCTGCGGCGTTCGAGTGGTTTCGCCGGCATTTCCCCGGCATCGCCCAGTACACGCACGATTACCGCGACCTGCTGGCCAACCCAGCCGTCGACGCGGTGTACGTCGCTGTGCCTCACCATCTGCACCGCGAGATATACTGCGCGGCGGCGGAGGCCGGGAAACACCTGATGGGCGAAAAGCCCTTCGGCATCGATTGGACCGCCAACGCGGCGATTCTCGACACGCTCAAACGGCACCCGGGCGTGTTCGCGCGGTGCGCCTCGCAGTGGGTCTTCTTTCCCGGGGCCCAGCGAATCGGCGATCTGATCGAGCGCGGCGCGTTCGGTCAGGTCCTTGAAGTGAACACAGGCTTTCTGCATAGCGGAGATCTGGACCCGAACCGCCCGATTAACTGGAAGCGGCGCATCGAGCACAACGGCGAGTCCGGGTGCATGGGCGATCTGGGATTGCATGTCTGTTGCCTCCCCTTCCGAGCCGGCTGGATTCCGCGCAACGTCCGGGCGGTGTTGTCGGATATCGTACGCGAGCGGCCGGATGGCCGGGGCGGAGCGGCGCCCTGCCGGACCTGGGACAACGCAACCCTGCTATGCGAGACAGTCGACAGCGCCACCGACAGCCTGTTTCCATGGACCGTGAAAACCCAGCGGATCGCCCCGGGCCACAAGAACACCTGGTACATCGAGGTCTACGGCACCAAAGCATCGGCCCGCTTCTCGACACTCGATCCCAAGCGACTCGACCTCCTCGAGTATGCCGGCGGCGAACAGGTCTGGGGGGCGGTCCAAACAGGCCACGAAACCGCCTTCCCGACGATCACTGGCCCCAACTTCGAGTTCGGATCCCCCGATGCGATCCTGCAGATGTGGGCCGCGTTCCTGCATGAACTGGTCCATCGCGCCCCGTTGCGCCCATTCGCCGGCTGCGCGACGCCCGCCGACGCGGCGCTGAGCCATCGGCTCTTCACCGCCGCCCTGCGGTCCCATGCGCGCGGCTCGGTCGAGCCGGTGAAACCGACCGTGGACTGAGGGGGCACGATCTTGTCACCGGCCCCTGGCGGGACTGCGCGCGCGCTCCGCCATCCGGAGCCCCGTGCACTGAGGTGTTGCATCCGACGCCTGTGTTTGCAGACTCCCGTCCGGATGAGCACAGGCGCGCAAGAAGAGGGACACGCCCCGCACGAGCGGCTGTCCCAAGCGCGAAGCCGGGCCATCGCATCGGCGAAACTGGCCTTGAGCCTGGCCGAATTGCTGCGCGCCGGGACCGGAATCCCGCAGGCCCTGACGGCCATCGCCGCCCGCCGGCGCCAGGCGGACGACGCGCTCGCGCCGGTGTTCGGGCGCATCGCGCAGGCTGTGCGCGAGGAGGGGCAATCGCTCGCGCAGGCTGTCTTCGAGGAAAAGCGGGTGTTTACGGAGCGTTTCCTCGCCATTCTCGCGCTGGCCAACCTCAGCGGGCCGCTTTTCAAGACCTTCATCGAACGCCTGCGGCAGGCGGTTGGGGACTTCAATGCCCTGCCGCCGGACGCGCTGGACGATTTCCCGCCCGTGCAGGACGAAGTGCAGGAGTTCTGTTTCTTCCTCGGGCACCTGGCCAACGAGAGGGCCTCGCAACCGGAGGTCCAGCGATGGCTGCCGCGTGTGTTTACGCCGAGACTCAGGCTGCAGGCGACGCTGGTCCTGGCACGCTTCTACGACCAGGGGTTGCTGCTTTCCGAGGCCTTTGCCCGGACTCCGCCGTTCAACGATCCGGAGATGGTTCTGGCGGTGCAGGTCGGCGAGGAGATCAACCGCGTCGGGCGCGAGCTGATCGAATTGGCGCGATGGCTCGCCGAACGGCGAGCTCTCGAGGAGCGGCTTCGACTCACCGACTTCATCGTGCCCGGCCAGGATCTTGCACGGGGCCTCGCGCCGACAGATGTCGCGGACAAGGCAAAACCGCGCCCGTAGCCCGCATGGGGCCGTGGCTTGGAGCTTCCGGCTTCGCCGTGGTCACGACTCCATGAAACACGCGGGCTGGAGGCAGACATCAGGATCCTGTCGGCCCGAAAGGCGTTTTTCTGCGTGCGAATCGCGTGTCGCGCGCATATTGCATGACGTCCTGGATCAGCGGTTCCTGTAATCTGGTGGCGCCAGGGCGAGCACTCCGTGCACGCCGCAGCGGGGCATGGATTCGGCGGCAATCAGAGGACTGACGGCCTTGGCCTCTGATCTTTGTGAAAAGTTCAGATCGGGAATTGCCGATCTTGGGTGTTTTATCGTTGCCGGACGGTTCGAAGGTGTGTTAAGGGCATGCGCGAACGGAAGGCATGAGCGAAGCCAGCGCAAGAATAGGAAAGGTCAACCGCCGCATCTTGGCGGTGTTCTGGGGCCTGTTTGGCGTGGCCTCGATCGCGCTCACCCTGAGCGATTGGTTTCGCCAGACCAATCTCTTGCCGTACTCGATTGTGGTGGGGGTCTGTTTCCTGGCGAGCGCAATCGTCTTTTACCTGGGATCGAAGATGGGGCGCGTGGCGATTGGGATCCTCGTGGCTCCGTTGAGCGTGCTTTGCTTCGAACGGCTGCTGTCCCTCCATTTTCAGCGATATTACGGACCGTTTTTCTGGGTTTGCCTCGTGGTCCTGGCGTTCGGGTTTTACACGTGGGTTTTCCTCTTTGCCGGACTGGACCGGGACACGCTGCGCGGGCGCTTTCGCGACAGTCATCATCACCACTCGCAATGAATCCAGGCGCCGTCCCGCTCGTGGGCGTGCTCATGGGCAGCAAGTCCGACTGGGATGTCATGCGTCATGCGCGCGACACGCTGAGCCAATTCGCCGTCCCCCATGAGTGCCGGGTCCTGTCCGCACACCGCACCCCCCACCAGACGGCCGAGTACGTGACCACCGCCGAAGCCCGAGGCATCGAAGTCATGATTGCCGCCGCGGGCGGCGCGGCCCACCTCGCCGGCGTGGTTGCGGCCCATACTGTCCTGCCCGTTCTTGGCGTGCCCATGCAGACCTCCTCGCTCAACGGACTCGATTCGCTGCTGTCGACCGTGCAGATGCCCGCAGGCATTCCGGTCGGGACGCTGGCAATCGGGAAGGCCGGGGCGGTCAACGCCGCGTTGCTGGCGATTGCCGTTCTGGCCGGGCACAGACCCGAACTCCGGGACCGGCTCCGGGCCTACCGGGCCGAGCAGGCGCACAGGATCCTGGACGAAACGCTGGGCTGAGCCCGGATGACAGCCATCTTGCGGAGTCCGACCGCCCTGTGCACCGATTGGATGCGAAACAGGCGGGGGGTTATGGCATCCGCCCTTTGGTGAGCGTCCTGACCCGGCAGAGGGACGTGCCCGAGGTGAGGTACAACGTCGAGCCGTCATCGCCCCACGCGCAGTTGGCAACGGGTTCGCCCGTGACGATGGTTCCCAGATGCCTGCCGTCGGGCGCCAGCACCAACACACCGCCTGGGCCTGTCGCAAAAAGGTTGCCGGCAACATCCACCTTGAGCCCGTCAGGCAATCCCGAACGCCCGGTGAGCGATCTCGCGTCGAAGAAGACCGTGCCGGCTTCAAGTGTGCCGTCGTCCTCGAGCGGATAGCTCATGATGACAGGCCGGGCGGGATCCGAGACGGCCACGTAGAGCGTCTTCTCGTCCGGTGAAAGCGCAACGCCGTTGGGGAAGGTCAAATCACGCGTCAGGAGGACCACCTCCCCCGTGCGCCGGCGGAGGAACACCCCGTTGAACATGAGGTCCTTACTCGGATCGTCATTCAACTTGGCCAGCCCGTAAGGTGGATCGGTGAAGTAAAGATCCCCCTTCGAGTTGTAGACCAGATCGTTCGGGCTATTGAACCGCCGATTGAGATAGTAATCAGCAAGGATCGTCAGTTTGCCGTCGCGTTCGAGACGCGCCACCACACGATCCCCGTGCATGCAGATGATCAACCGCCCGTCGGCATCGAAAGTCAATCCGTTCGAGCCGGGTTCGTTGCCTTCGTTGCGGACGCCTGTGTAACCGCTCCGGTAAAGATAGTCCCGCGTGCCGACTGACTCCTTCCACTCGAAAATCACATTGCGCGGCACATCCGAGAACAACAGGGTCCTGGTCTTTCGATTCCAGACGGGCCCCTCCGCCCATTCAAATCCCCCCGCCAACCGCTCGACCTGGGCGTCCGGCGAAATCAGAACATCGATCGACACGCCGTGCCGCTCGATGGCGCCCACGGTGGGATACACCTTGCTTGCCAGATCGACCTTCTTGCTCTTCTTCGGCGAGGAGACGGGGACTTCCTTAGGCCAGGATACGTCTGCCGCCAGCGAAGCCGGCGATAGCACAAGGCCAAGACACACAACAGTCAATGCAGGGAACGTTGCGTTCATATTGAAATCGCGCACTGAGGATCAGACGCAACGCATCGAGGGTCAAGGCAAAAGCCGGGCAAACGCCTGCATATCATATCAGCCCGCGCGCGCCAGCCATCCCCCTGGCTGCAATAATGGCATGATCGATCACATGCTCCAACGGTCGTTCTCACCCCACGACATTGACCCGCAGATCCCGCATTGTCGCCAACTCACCCAACGC
>CAYPUR010000091.1:0-17149 GCA_964413865.1 uncultured Verrucomicrobiota bacterium | reverse complement strand
CCGACCTGACGCCCGCCGAGATCCGGGACGTGTCGCGGCTCAAATTGTCCCTGGTGGGGCTGCGCGGTTTCGAGGACTTCTATCCGTCTCAAGTGTCCGGCGGCATGGCCAAACGCGCCGGACTGGCGCGCGCCCTGGCTTTGGATCCGGACACCCTCTTTCTCGACGAGCCATCCGCGGGGCTCGATCCGATCACGTCGCGGAACCTGGACGAGCTGATTCTGCAGTTGCGCGACAGCCTGGGGGCGACCTTTGTGGTCGTGACGCACGAACTCGCCAGCATCTTCGCCATCGCCGACGACTGCCTTTTCCTGGACGGGTCCACCCGGACGATGCGCGCTCAGGGATCGCCGCGCGCGTTGTTGCAGACGACAGACGATCCGGCGGTGCGCGCCTTTCTCACGCGCGGCGCGTCCGGCGCCGAGGCCGCCGGACCGGCGCACGCGGTCCTTGTCAACCCGTTGACGGTATGAGCCATCAAGTCAAACCTGCCACCATTGGGGTTTTCGTCGTCTGCGGCCTGGCGCTTGGGGTGGCGGGGGTGGTTTTGTTCAGCTCATCGAGGTGGTTTTCGCGCACCGAGGAATGCATCGCCTATTTCGACGGTTCGCTCAACGGACTGGACACCGGGGCGCCGGTCAAGTACCGCGGAGTGCCCATCGGATACGTCAAACGGGTGATGGTCCGGTACAACCAGGCGCCGGCGGACAACGCCATGCCCGTGCTCATGGAAATCCATGAGCGGCTCATTGTCGATCGCCTCGGCCCGGAGGCCGCCGCGCATGTCCCGTCGGGACTGTCTGCGTGGTTGACCGAAAATACCCGGGCCACGCTCGAGGCCGAGAGCCTCCTGACCGGCGTGCTCTACGTGAATGTCGAGGCCAAGTCCAATCCCGCCCCGCCCACGTTCCACCAACTCGATGAGATCTACCCGGAGATTCCGACCGAGCCGACCCGAATCCAGCAAATCCTCGCCCAGTTGACCAAGGTCGATCTGGCTGGCCTGGCGGATCGCCTCACTGCCCTCATCACCCGCCTGGACAGCAAGGTGGGGGAGATCCAGACCGCGGAAATCAGCGATGGACTGACCAATCTGATCGCGTCGCTCGATGGCCTCATCAATTCGCCGGAACTCACGAACACCCTGGCGTCGGCGCGTGCGACTCTCGATGAATACCGGTCTGTCGGGAAGCGGGTGGGGGCTCGGGTTGACCCACTGGCGGATGGCCTTCACGAGACCCTCGCCCAGGCGCAGGAGACAC
This sequence comes from uncultured Verrucomicrobiota bacterium, assembly GCA_964413865.1. GTDB lineage: Bacteria > Verrucomicrobiota > Verrucomicrobiia > Limisphaerales > J093 > MWFF01. Next base: position 15,887 of record CAYPUR010000091.1, on the reverse strand, counting down.
TGGTCGAGATCCGGGGCGCCGCCGCGAATCTCGAGATGGTCCTGGGCGGCAACGCCCCGCTCTGGCATGACCTTGGCCTCACGCTCGACCAACTGGCGACCGCAGCCCAGTCCATCTCCGCACTGGCCGACTTCTTGAAGGCCCATCCCAACGCGCTCATCAGCGGGCGCCGCACCCCTCGAAGCCCTCTCGATCGCGGGAGGGCCACCGATTGACCGCGGAGCTCGCCCCTCCGAATCTGGTCCCTTCGAAAACCCCATGGTCCCCCTGCGCATGAAATCCTTGAATGTCAACGCTCCCCATGAAGCGTGGCGGATGCCCATGTTCGCACGCCGTTGCATCTCGGCCGGGCTGACCCTGGCGCTCTGTCTTGGTTTGACCGGCTGCTCCGCGCTCAAGCCGGTCGAGGTTGTGGAACGACACTTTGTTCTGAGCCCCTTGCCCGACGAGGCCCCGGCTCCGGCCGCATCCGTGTCGGCTCGGGGCCCGACGGTGGGTGTGGGGCCGCTGCGCGTCGCGGCCTACCTGTTGCGCGATGCGTTCGTTGTGCGTCGCGGCCGCCATGAAATCCAGTACATCGAGTCGATGCGCTGGGCCGAGCGCGTGGACAGAGGGGTCCAGAGGGTGTTCGAGGCCAACCTGGGCATGTTGCTTCCCGATGCCGTGATTCGCTCAACATCGTGGGGGCCCGGCGATGTCGCGGCCGAAGTGCGCATCCAGTTGGAGCAGTTCGATGTCGACTCGGCTGGCAACGGCGTGTTGGAGGCGGCCTGGCGCATCGTGGCGCACGATCGAGAAGGCGCCGTGCGCCGCGGTCGGAGCCGTCATGCGGTATCGGGCCCGCGGCCCTCTGCCGATCCCGACGGGGCCGTTGCGACATTGAGCCTGTTGGTTGGCAGTCTGAGCCGTGATGTGGCGGGGGCTGTGCTCGGCCAGGGCCGGTTCGAGCCCGGCGGTTCGGGGCGCGCCGGGCGGGTGGATCTCCCGTGAATCCGTCAGCCGCGGGCCTCGTCTACAAAGAGCATTGGCATCGCGGCAGGGGCAGACTAGTGTTGACGCTCTGATTGTCATGAAGAAGTGGATCATTTGGATACTTGTGCTGGGCGCGCTCGGTTCCCTGGGCTACGGGCCGTGGAAGGCTTGGCGCGCCAAAGCGCGGGAAGCCGATGAGAACAAACGGTTGAACACCGCCTCGGTCATTCAGACCAACATCAGCTTCGCCGTGAACGCCGCGGGCGAGATCAGCCCGGCGGAGCAGGTGTCCGTTCGTCCGGAGATCAATGGGAAGATCGAGGTGTTGCCGGTGGACATTGGCGATCAGGTGGAGAAGGACGCGCTGTTGTTCAAACTGGACGACAAGGAACTGCAGCAGCAACGGGCGTCGAACCTCACCGCCATCGAGCGGGCCAGGCTCGAGCTCGGCAAAGCCGAGCGCGACTACAAACGCGCGGACGAGATGCTTGCGGATCACCTGATCTCCCAGGAATTGCACGACAACACCCAGACCACGTACGAGCTCGCCAAGAACTCCCTCGACCGCGCCCAAAAGGAGTTGGCCATCGTCGAGGAACGGCTCACGAAGACGGAGGTGCGCGCGCCCTTCTACTGCACCGTGCTCACACGGCCGGTCTCGATTGGACAGGCCGTGTCCGGGTCGGGCGGGTTCAACAGCGGAACGGAGGTCCTGTCCATTGCCGATTTGAACTCGATGGTGATCAATGCGCACGTCAACCAGGCCGACGTGCCCCGCCTGGGTGTCAGCCAAACGGTCGAGGTCTCCGTCGAGGCCGTGCCCGGCCTCATGGTGACCGGCGTGGTCGAGCGCATCGCCCCGCAGGCAACCATCCGGAACAACATCAAAGGCTTCGCGGCTCGCATCCTGCTCAAGAACGTCGACCGGCGCGTGCGGCCGGGCATGACGGCGAACGTCAAGATTCCGGTGGCCTCGGTCGAGAACGTGCTCGCGGTTCCCCTCGCCGCGGTGTTCACGGAACTGAACCCTGAGACAGGCCAGACGGAACGTTTCGCCTACGTGCAGAACCCAACCGGCTTCGAAAGGCGCCTGGTGCGGGTCGGCGTGTCGGATTTCTTCTATGCCGAGGTCCAGGACGGCCTTGCGCCGGGTGAGACCGTCTCCCTCGAGCTTCCCAAGGATCAGCGCGACAAACCGTCCAAGAATCTCGCCGGCGCCCCGCCCGGTCCCGGGCGGGGCGTCGCTGCCGCCCGCGCCACCGGCGCCCCGCCGGCGACGGCTTCCGCCCCGCGTCCGGCCGAGGGGGCGGGGGCCGCGGGTGTGGCCGCGCCGGCAACGGCAGTTTCGAATGCGCCGCCGGCAGCCAAGATCGAAACGACAGCCACGAGCGGGACGGCGGCTGCGAGCGGAGCGGCGGGCGGGGCCGGCCGGTAGCCGACGCTCGAGGGCGGCATCGAGGCCCGGAGCAACACCTGTATGGCCCTTGTCGAACTGCGCAACGTCAGCAAGATCTACCAGTTGGGCGGCGAAGAGATTCGAGCCCTCGATGACGTGTCGTTTGACATCGACGAGGGCGAGTTCATCTCGATCATCGGCCCGTCGGGGAGTGGCAAGTCGACGCTGATGCACATTCTGGGATGCCTCGACTCGCCAACCTGCGGCACGATCCAGCTCGACGGGATGATGATTCAGGATGCCACGGCGCGCGAACTGGCGACGATTCGCAATCGGAAGATCGGCTTTGTCTTCCAGTTCTTCAACCTGTTGCCCAAACTCAATGTGGCGCAGAACGTCGAGCTGCCCATGATCTACAGCGGCGTCTCGGCCAGCGAACGCCGCCGCCGGGCAATGGCCGCCCTCGAGTCGGTCGACCTGGCGAACCGAAGCCGCCATCGTCCCAGCCAGCTCTCCGGCGGCCAGCAGCAGCGCGTGGCCGTCGCTCGAGCGCTGGTGAACAACCCGCGGATCATCTTTGCCGACGAACCGACGGGCAATCTTGATTCCCACACCGGCGAGGCCATCCTCGGGTTGTTCCGCCGGCTCAGCGAGGAGGGGCGCACCATTGTCCTTGTCACGCACGACCCGGAGATCGCGGCCGTCACGCCGCGCCGGATCGAAATCCGGGATGGGCGAATCGCCGGGAAGATCGACCTGACGCTGGCGGGGCTGGATCGGGCGGCGCCGCCCCCGCCGCAGAGGCCAACCGACGGGGGGACAGGAGTGACGCGATGAGCCGTGATGATTTGAAGGCGGGCCGTGGCCCCGGTGGGGAGACGGGCGGGCCTTCGCATGCGGGGGGGGCGGTGTCTCTCGGGCACTCGTCTGTCAACCTGAACACGACGATCAGCGTGGGGCTGCGCGAGATTTGGGCGCACAAGTTCCGGTCCGCGCTCACGATGCTGGGGATTGTGCTGGGCGTTTCGAGTCTGGTGGCGATGTCGGCGCTGGTTAAGGGCATGGAAAAAGGCGCCAAGGAGGCGCTGATCGCGGTGGGCGGGCTCGAAAAGGTGCGGGTCGAGTCGCAATCCGTGCCGATCGAGCAGCGGCATCTGGCGGAGCAGGCCGTGGGCATGACGATCAACGACGTCCATGCGCTCCAGAGCAGCGCGCCTCTGGTCAGGCGTCTCTCGCCCGAAATGCGCGTGCCTGCGATCGCATCGGCCAACGGCAACACATTTCGGAGCTGGATGTGCATGGGCGTCTGGCCGGTCGCGCTCGAGATGATGGAACATACCCTGGCGCATGGCCGCATGTTCAACGAGATCGACGATGAAATGGCCCGGAGCGTGTGCGTGATCGGCACCGGCGTGCGCGATGAACTCTGGGGGGAACCCGAGACGGCCGGCCAGGAGGTTATACCGATCGGCGAGACGATCTTCCTCAACGGCGTGCCGTTCACCGTCATCGGCATGTTCCAGCATTACGAAAGCGAACAGGACCGCAAGATCCGTGAGCTGGCCCGGCGCGAGGCCGAGACGCGCGGCGCCCCGCAGACGTCCGCTCCGGGTCCGCGACGCGACCGGGGGCACAGCCGGCGGTCGGGCGGCTGGGCGTTTTGGATCAAGAACGCGACCATCTACATGCCGCTCAACACGGCCTACATGAAATTCCGCACGGGCGTGAGCGTCAGCAGCTTCGGCCCCGGCGGCGGAGGCGGGATGTCGGGGACCACAGGCGACCCCCGGCTGACCGGTTTGGAACTTAAGATCGGAAGCGTCGACCGATTGTCGGAATCGCTCCAGCAGGTCCGCAACGTGCTGATGAGCACGCACAAGGGCATCGAGGATTTCACGTTCCGGACGCAGGAGGACTGGGCCGAGAACATCGAGACCTTCGTCCGCAACACCCGGATGAGCGGGGGGCTGATTGCGGGGATGAGTCTGCTCGTGGGCGGGATTGGCATCATGAACATCATGCTGGCGAGCATTTCGGAGCGCGTCCGGGAGATCGGCATCCGCAAGTCTGTCGGGGCCACCACAGCCGACGTCTTCATCCAGATTCTGATCGAGAGCCTGGTGATCGCGATTCTCGGCGGGCTGGCCGGCCTGGTGACCTCCTTCGGGTTGACCCGTCTGATCAGCACGTTCTCGCCGACGGACAACGCGCCGATCGTGACGCTGACCGCCATGCTGGTCGCCTTCGGGTTCAGCGTGGCGATCGGCATCCTGGCCGGGCTGGTTCCGGCCTTCCGGGCCTCCCGGCTCAATCCCATCCAGGCCCTGCGGTATGAGTGATCTGCGACGAACGGGCTTGCGGCCACAGTACGCCGCCCCGGTTCCATGAACCTGCTCAACACCATCCTGGTCGGCCTCAAGGAAGTCTGGACCCACAAGTTCCGATCGGTGCTGACCATGCTCGGGATCGTCCTGGGCGTCGCCAGCCTGGTCGGCATGGCGGCCGTCATCAAGGGGATGGAGAACGGCATGAAGGAGGCCATGATCGCCATGGGAGGGGCCGACAAGGTTCTGTTGCAGGAGGAGGATGTGCCTTCCCATCAGCAGCACCTGGCCGATCAGGCGCCTGGCCGGACGATGGTCGACGTCGAGGCCCTGAGACGCAGCGCCCCGCTTCTGCGCGTGGTCTCGCCCGAAATGAGGGTCTCCGGCGTCGTGGCCACCCGCGGCGAGAAGATGGTCATGCCCGCGGAGCTGTGCGGCGTCTGGCCCGCGGTCATCGATATGAACCTTCACACACTCGCGCACGGGCGTTTCTTCACCGAACTGGACGAGGAGCGCGCGCACGCGGTGTGCGTCATTGGGACCGGGATACGCGACGAACTGTTCGGGGCCCCGGAAGACATCGGACGGGAGATCATCCCGATCGGCGAGTTGGTCAACCTGAACGGACAGCCCTTCACCATCGTGGGCATGTTTGCCCACTACGAGAGCGAGCAGGAAAAGAAGCTGCGCGAGCTGGCCAGGTCGAAGCCGCCGGAGACCAGGGCCGGACCCCCGCGGCGGCGTGGCTTCGGGCGGGGCAACTGGGCATTCTGGCACAAGAACTACACGATGTACATGCCGCTCAACACGGCCTGGATCCGGTTTCGGGCGGCGTCCGGACTCAACAACATTCCGGATCCGCGCCTCTCGGACATCGATCTTAAGGTGCAGAGCATCGAGCGCGTCGAGGTGGCGCTGCAGCAGGCCCGCAACGTCCTGATGATGACCCACCGCGGGATCGAGGATTTCAGCTTCCGCACTCAGGAGAACAATCTCGAGAGCATCAACAAGCAGATCCGCAATGCGCGGCTGAGCGGCGGCTTTATTGCGGCGATCAGCCTTCTGGTGGGTGGGATCGGGATCGTGAACATCATGCTCGCCAGCATCAACGAGCGCATCCGCGAGATTGGGATCTGCAAGGCCGTCGGCGCCAGCGGCCTGGCCATCTTCGCCCAGATCCTCATCGAGAGCGTGGTCATCGCCCTGTTGGGCGCCGCGTTGGGCGTGGGGGCGTCGTACGGCCTGGTGGCGATACTTGCCGTGATCAGTCCGTCGGCCAATGCGCCCCTCATCACGCCTCTGGCCATGGCTATCGCCGTCGCCTTCAGCGCCCTGGTCGGCGTCTCGGCCGGCCTGTTCCCGGCATGGAAAGCCGCCCGCCTCAATCCGATCCAGGCGCTTCGCAACGAATAACGGGCAGGCGCGTCTTTCTCAGAGAATCGGCGTTAGGAGCCGCGCGACGCCGTCGCGAAGCCGCACCGGCAGACTGCGGGCGTCGACTTGGGAGAGCGTGATCGGCTGCGCCTGGCGTCGGCGTTCCTCGAACCAGGCGGTCAGTGTCCGGGCCAGGGCGGGGTCGTAGCATTCGACGTTGAACTCGAAATTGAGGCGGAGGCTGCGGGGATCCCAGTTTGTCGAGCCCAGGAGGGTCCAGCAATCGTCCACCAGAAGCAGCTTCGAGTGGTCAAAAGGCGGCGGCGACAGCCAGAGGCGGCACCCGCGCTCGAGCACCTGCCACCAGTGGGCCGCCGACGCCCACTGCACGAACGGCAGGTTGCTCCTGCCCGGCAGCAGGATGTCCACCGACACACCGCGGAGCGCCGCCAGATTCAGCCCGGCGATCAAAGGGGCGTTTGGCAGGAAATACGGTGTCATGACACGCACGCTCGATCGCGCCGCCCCCACGGCCCCCAGCAGAGTCCACTGCAGCACCTCAAAATCCTCGTCGGGACCGTCCGCCAGACCCCGCGCGAAGACGGGACCAACCCCTTCGAGCCGCGGAAACCAGAGTTCGCCGTGCAGGCGTTCGCCCGTGGTGAACAGCCAGTCCTCGGCAAAGACCTCCTGCAGGTGAGCCACCACCGGCCCCCGGAGCCGGAACTGGAGGTCCTTCACCGGATGCGCCGGTTTCCTGGCCAGGCAATGACCGATCCGCAGGTTCATTCCGCCCGTGAACCCCTCGCGTCCATCCACGACGAGCAGCTTGCGATGGTTGCGGAGGTTGATCGACACCAGTTGCCCGCGAGGAAATGCGGGGAGAAACCGGCCATAGCGAACTCCTTCACGTCGAAGCACGCCCAGAATGGACGGCCACGAATAGCGTGTGCCGGTGGCGTCGATGAGCACCCGCACCTGGACGCCCCGCCTCTGGGCGTCGCCCAGCGCGCGTCCAAAGGCGATCCCGACGTCGTCCCGGTCAAAAATGTAAGTCGAGAGCGTCACGGAATGCCTGGCGGCGGCGATGGCCTCGAGCATGGCCGGGAACGCGGCGTCGCCGTCGATGAGGCAGTCGACCTGATTGCCTGGCACCAGCGGACGCACCACAACTTCGTCCATCAGTGCGGCGAGCGTGACAATGTGACGCCGCTCGGGGGGCAGGTGCTGCTCGAGCGTTTCGGGCGGACACGCAGGCTCGATCACGGGCGATCGGCAATGGTCTTCCTCTCCCCGGAGCAGCCGGGCCCGCCGCCGAATGCGGTTGACGCCCAGCATGAAGTAGAGCACCGCGCCCCCGAGCGGGAGCATCCAGATCAGGCCGGCCCAAAGCAGGGCGGAACGCGGGTCCCGCTTGAAGAGAACGGCGTGAGCCGAGGCCAGGGTGGAAAACAGAACAGTGAAGCCCGCCAGAGCATAGGGCCCCACACGGAGGAGCATATCGAGTGTCCCTGCAGTCATCATCGGCCTGCCCCAGACATACCCGATCATTCCTTGCGCGCAACTCGGAAACCGCTTTCGAGCCCGCATGTTTCATGAAGTTCTGACCGCGGCGAAGCCGAAAGCTCCAAAAGCAACTTGGACCTGACCCATTGCCTTTGACTGTCACCGTTTCGGGTTGAACCGCGGAGGCGCAGCGCGGCACAGCCGCAACCAAAGCAACGGGACCCTCGCACGCGTATGCTTCCAACGAACGCCCCGGTCGCCGCGCTGCGGACGGGCTGCGGCGCAGCGCTGGGGGATTGATCCCGGAGAAAGTTGGGCTGGCTTTTCCCGGGGCCTGCAGCCTATGCTGCGCGCCGTTTTTCGTATGACGTCCGTTGAAATCCGACAGTCTTTTCTCGACTTCTTCAGGTCGAAGCAGCACACCGTCGTGCCGTCATCGACCCTGATGCCCGACGCGCCGAACCTGCTGTTCACCAACGCCGGCATGAACCAGTTTGTCCCGATCTTCCTGGGGCAGAAGGCGCCGGACGTGAGCCGGTGGGCTGGCGCTGTGCCCGGGCTCGATACGCGCGCCGCCGATACGCAGAAGTGCATTCGTGCGGGCGGCAAACACAATGACCTCGAAGACGTCGGCCTGGACACCTACCACCACACGTTCTTCGAGATGCTGGGGAACTGGAGTTTCGGGGACTACTTCAAGCAGGAAGCCATCGCCTGGGCGTGGGAGTTGGTGACGGGCGTCTGGAAGTTCCCCAGGAACCGGCTCTACGCCACGGTCTACAAGCCCGGGCCGGGCGATCCGAGCGAATTCGACCTCGAAGCCTATAAGCATTGGGAGCGTCTGTTCCTCACAGCCGGTCTTGATCCGAAAGTGCATATTTGCACCGGCGGCAAACAGGACAATTTCTGGATGATGGGCGAGACGGGCCCCTGCGGCCCGTGCTCCGAACTGCACGTTGATCTGACGCCGGAGGGCGATACCCAGGGCGCGCTGGTGAACAAGGGCAGCGCCCGCTGCATCGAGATCTGGAACCTGGTGTTCATCCAGTTCAACGCGAACTCCGACGGCACATTCACGCCGCTCCCGGCCCGGCATGTCGATACCGGCATGGGCTTCGAGCGCGTGACCGCCATCATTCAGAATACCCGCGCATTCACCGATTTCAGCCGGGTGATCTCGAACTACGAGACCGACATCTTCCGCCCCCTCTTCGACCGGCTCGAACAGTTGAGCGGCAGGCGCTACGGATCGACACTGCCTCCGGCAGGATCTCCAATCTCAGAGTTGCAGCCTCAAATTGCCACGGATGTGGCATTCCGGGTGATTGCCGATCACATCCGCACGCTGAGCTTCGCGATCGCGGACGGGATCCAGCCGGGCAACACCGACCGCCAGTACGTGCTGCGCCGCATCCTTCGGCGCGCGGTGCGGTATGGGCGCTCGCTCGGCCTGCATGAACCGTTCTTTTCCAAGCTTGTCGGCGTGCTGACGGACACGATGGGCGGCGTGTTCCCCGAGATCCGGATCAGGCAGCGCCATATCGAGGAGGTCATCCGCGTCGAGGAGGAGGCGTTCAACAAGACCCTCGACCGGGGAATTGAACTATTCGGTCAGGAGGTGGGGCGGCTCCACGAAAGCGCTGGGGATCGCCGCGCCCCGCGACAGGTGCCCGGCGACTTCGCCTTCACCCTCTACGACACGTACGGATTTCCACTGGACTTGACCGAGCTCATGGCGCGCGAGCGCGGCCTCGCCGTCGACATCGACGGCTTCAATCGCCTGATGGATGAGCAGCGGGACCGGGCGCGCAAGGCGCAGAAGAAGCAGGTGATCGAGCTTTCGCAGCTCGAAACCGAGGCGCCGACCCGTTTTGTCGGATACGACACTCTCGAGACACCGGCCAGGGTCCTGGAAGTGGTGCAAGTGAAGGACAAGACGGCGGTCGTGCTCGATGCCAGCGCCTGCTACGCGGAGATGGGGGGCCAGGTCGGAGACAGGGGCGAACTCAAGCACGGCAGCCAGCTCTGGCCCATTGCCGACACGCAGAAGAGCGGTCATACCTGGCTGCACATCCTCGACCGCGCCGGCGACACGGAGACGCAGAGCGGCGAACCCGACGCCCTCCTGCCCGGTTTGGATGTGGTCGTGGCGGTCGAGGCGCGCCGCCGGGCAGCGATCCAGCGCCATCACACCGTGACGCACCTGCTGCACTGGGCCTTGCACGAGGTGGTCGGCCGGGACGCGTCCCAGAAAGGGTCGTTCGTCGGGCCCGACAAGCTCACCTTCGATTTCAACTGCCCCCCTCTGACGCCGCAACAGGTCGCCGACGTCGAGAAACTGGTCAACGAGCGGATTCTCGAAAACGCGCGCGTGACTTGGACCGAGGTGAAGTACAATCACATCAAGGATCGCCAGGACATCATGCAGTTCTTCGGCGACAAGTACGGCGAATGGGTGCGCGTGGTTCAGATTGGCGGCGCGCCCGCCGGCCTGGACGGCTACTCGATGGAACTCTGCGGCGGGACGCATTGCCGGGCGGTTGGCGAGATCGGCCTGTTCCGCATCGTGGCCGAAAACGCGATCGCCGCGGGGGTGCGGCGCATCGAGGCGGTGGCCGGTCTGGAGGCGTGGAAGCGCGCCGGAGAGGAGGCGGCCCTCCTGAGGACCGTCGCCGACAAGGTCAACGCGCCGTGGACGGAACTGGACAAGCGGATCGACAACCTGCTGGCCCAGCAGAAGGAGATCGAGCGCCAGTTGCGGGCCCTGGCACAGCAACAGGCCGCGGGGCAGGCCAAGGCCCTGGCCGCCCGGGCGCGGACCATCCACGGAGTGCCGGCGATCATCGAGAATCTGGGTGCGGCCGATGGCGACACGTTGCAGGGAATGGCCAACGAGTTGCGCGGCCTGTTCGAGGGTGTGGTCGTTCTGGCGGGCGTGGCCAACGGCGCCGTTGCGCTGGTCGCATCCGTGTCGCCGCAGTTCACCGCCAAGGCGCAAGCGGGCAAGCTCATCCAGGCCATCGCGCCGGTTGTGGGCGGGCGGGGGGGCGGCAAGCCCGACAACGCCCGCGGCGGGGGCAAGGACGTGGGCAAGGTGGACGAGGCGCTCGCGAAGGCGCGCACGTTGCTCGGAGAGTGAGAGATCCTTTCTTCGTTGGGTCGGAAGCCAACTGTGGCGAAAGAAGAACCAATCGAACTCGTCGGAACGGTGAGCCAGGTTCTGCCCGGGACCATGTTCCGGGTGACCCTGCCCAACAAGCATGAGGTCCTGGCCCACATCTCAGGCAAGATGCGGAAGAATTTCATCCGCATCAGCGTCGGCGACCGCGTCAATGTCCAGATGACTCCCTACGATCTGAACAAGGCCCGCATCACCTACCGCCACCCGTAGCCCGGATCGATCACACGCTCCGCGCTGAACCGGATCCGGGCCAGCCCGCATGACTCCTCATTTTGGAGTGTTCGGCTTCGACGCGGGCACGATTCCATCAGAAACGCGGGCTGGCCGGAGAGCGCATCGGCGTCCCGAGCGCCCTGCCCGGCCGGTTCAAAAGCTTGAACAGACGGGCAGGGTGAACCTACCTTGACCCCGTGGCCAAAGTCACCGATATCCGCGTCCAGTCCGCCGAACTTTTCTTCCTTCCCATCGCCACCCGAGTGCCGCTCAAGTTCGGCCCGGAAACGCTCACGTCCGTCACCTGCGCCCGTGCGCGGGTTCGGGTGGAAGACCGGCATGGGCGCAGCGCGGCGGGGTGGGGCGAGACGCCCTTGAGCGTGCAATGGGTCTGGCCCGGCGCGCTGCCCTACGACGCGCGCCACGAGGCCCTCAGGCGCTTTTGCGTGCGATTGGCCGAGGCCTGGACGCATTTCGATGCGGACGGACACCCGATCGAGATTGGTCACGCCTTCCAGGAACACCGGTTGGGCGCATTGCTGGAAACCGTCAACGCCGAACGCGGGCCGACGGTCGAACCAATGCCCTGGCTGGCCGCTTTGGTCTGCTGTTCCGTGTTCGACCAGGCAATCCACGACGCCTATGGCCAGATGCTCGAACGTCCGACCTACACGACCTACGGCGCGGATTGCCTCAACCGCGATCTCGCGCACTTTCTGGCCCCCGCCCCCGGTGCCGCCGCCGATTTCCAGAGCCGCTATCCGGACGCGTTTCTTGCGTCCGAGCCCCAGCGCGCCCTGAGGGCGTGGCATCTGGTGGGCGGACTCGATCCGCTCGATCCTTCCGAACTGGCCGGACTCGAGCCTCAGGACGGGTACCCGGTGCTGTTGGAGGACTGGATACGCGCGGACGGATTGACCTGTCTAAAGGTTAAGCTCCGCGGCAGCGACGCGCCTTGGGACTATCAGCGGTTGGTGCGGGCGGGCGAGATCGGCCTGGCTCACGGGGTCGAGTGGCTCAGCGCCGATTTCAACTGCACCGTCACCGACCCGGCCTACGTCAACGGCATCCTCGATCGTTTCCGTGCCGAGCATCCGCGCCTGGACCGCATGCTGCTCTATGTCGAGCAGCCTTTTCCCTATGACCTCGAGCGGCATCGGATCGATGTCCGCAGCGTATCGGCGCGCAAGCCGCTGTTTCTCGACGAGAGCGCCCACGACTGGAAGCTGATCCGGCTTGGCCGGGAACTGGGCTGGTCGGGCGTCGCGCTGAAGACCTGCAAGACCCAGACCGGCGCGGTGCTCAGCGCGTGCTGGGCCAAGGCCCACGGCATGGCACTGATGGTGCAGGATCTGAGCAATCCGATGCTGGCCCAGATCCCGCATCTGCTGCTGGCGGCGCATGTGGGCACCATTATGGGAGTCGAGACCAACGGCATGCAGTTCTATCCGGCGGCGTCCGCACCCGAAGCACGCGTGCACCCGGGGGTTTACCGGCGGCGGGACGGGCGTGTCGACTTGAGCACGCTGCGCGGCCCCGGGTTCGGCTATCGCCTGGATGAGATCCCGCGCGAAGTCGGGGCGCCGGCCGCGGCATTCGGGAGGTGACAGAGCCCGGACGTAAGGCTGCGCCACACCCGCCGAAGGCGGGCGGTGCGCTCGGCGGGTGGCGGGTGGGAACTGAAGTACTGGCCGAGCGGTGTTTGATCGGCGTGCAAGTGTTGGAGACGTTCGAGCAGGCGAATGCTCGCCAGGGGGTGGTGGCCGGCGGCCTGGGCCAGGCGCGAGCCGAACTCGTCCGCCTCGAACTCGCATTCCTGCGAGTAGGCGCTGGATAATAACTGAAGCGTGGTGTCCTTCACGAGGCCGCCGAGCGGAGTCGCGCGTCCGAGCCGGCTCGCCAGCGCTTTCATGAACGATTCCTGGAGGAAATGGTCGGTGGCATGCCCCCGGATGACGTGCGCCATTTCGTGGCCGAGGACGAACGCGATCTCGTCTTCGTACCGGTGACAGAGATCCAACAGGGACACGCTCATGAAAACGTACCCGCCGGGCAACGCGAGAGCCGAGGGCTCCGGCAGTTGGATCGCATCGATTCGAAAGCGGAGTTGCCGGTTCTTGAGCCGCGCCGCAAGCGCGTCTCCGATGCGACGCACGAGCCTGAGATCCGCGGCGGGTGCGGGGGCAGTGGACGACGAGCGGATCTTCAACGCCAGAGTGCCGCCCAGTTCCTGCTCGGCCTTCAGGCGATCCTCTTCCGAGCCGGCCATGCTCTGCCAGGCCCACTTGGCCTTGTGGAAGACCGGCATGCTCAGCCGGCCCACCGCGCGGCCCCAATTCTCGAACATGCTCCCCATGCAGTTTGTGTGTTGCGGGCCGCCCGGGCGCACACCAGCGCGCCCGCGCACCCTGCCTGGTACTGTTGAGCGCGAATCCCGGAAAGGCAAGCGGACTTGTCAGCGTGTTGGCCAGCGGCAGAGGGCTGCGGGCAGGAAGATCAGGACCCCGCCCAGACCGCCCAGGAAGGCGGCTGCCGACAACAGGCCGAAGTGGACCACGGGAGGGAAGGACGAACACCAGAACACCGCGAACACCGTGATCAGCACGGCGCCCGCCCAGACGATCGGGCGTCCTTTGACTTGCAGCGCGCGTTCCGCCGCAGTCGCCGGACTCGCGCCCGCCTGCCGTTCCGTTCGCCAGTGCGTGATCAAATGGATCGCGTTGTCCACGGCCACGCCCAATGCGATGGCAGCGACCATCACGGTGATCGAGTTGAGCGGCACACGGAGGAACCCGGCCAGCGCGATCACTGTCGCCACCGGCAGCGCGTTGGCGAGGAGGGCCGCCGCGGCGAGGCCGGGCGAGCGCCACACCAACGCGAGCACGAGCCCGATGACACCGAAGGTCAGGCCGGCACTGCCGAGTTGACCGCGCACGATGCGGCGGTCCGCTTCGAGAATCGAATGGAGCCCTTGGGCCGCCGAAACTGCAACGCCCGGAGGTCGGTGTGCCTCGGCAAACCGGACCACGCCGCCCACCAAATCGAGGTAGCGGTCGGCGGGCAGATCGCGCGTGCGCAACACCAGGTAGGCGGTCTGTTGTCCGGAGTCCGCCAGCCCGCTCAGGAATGGGAAGTTGTAGCTGCGCAGCGCCAGGACGAACAACTGCACGAGCCACGGGTTTTCGGGCAGGCGGAGCGTTCCCGGGCGTTCGCCTTCCCAGATCTGGTTCATCATTGCAAGCAACTGGGCGTAGGAATACACGCCGGTGAACTCCGGGCGCGACTTGGCTTCCCGATGCACGGCATCGAGGTAGCGCAGCGTGGCAAGCTCGTTGATGCCGCCCGGCTTGCCCGTGTCGAACTCGACCTGGACCACGTTGATGCCTCCGTACACGCGGTCGAAGTGCTCGATCGCCCGCCGCGCGCCACTGGCCGGGTCGAGGAACTCGACAGCCCGGATGTCCGTGCGGACCGAGCGGATGCCGATCGCCGTGATCACGATCAGAGCGACACCGGCGGCGAGCAACCACCCGCCGCGGTTGCGCGCCCACCCCATCAGCCGCTGCGGCCACGGCGGTTCTGCCACGCGATTCGCGCGTCTTCTGGACGCCCCGGCCATTTCCTCCCGCCAGCCGGGTCCTCGTTCCAACGCAAGCTTCAACAGGGCCAACCCGGGTCCGAACGTCAGGCTGTGCATGAGGCACAGGCCCAGGGCGGCCATCAGACCGAACTCGGCGGCTGGCCGGACCCCGCCGACCAGCAGGGACAACAGTCCGATGATTGTCGTGAGGGATGCGAACAAGGCCGGTTTGGCCACGACTCGCAAGGCCTCGATCAGGGCGGCGTCCGGTTGGCCGCCGCCTGCCAGGGCGCGCTGCAGAGCCGAGAACAGGTGGGTGAGGAGGGTCAGTTGAATGCCGGTCAACAGGGGCACGAGGATGACGGAGAAGAGATTGAGCCGGAACCCGGCGAGCTGGATTGCCCCCGGCAGCAGCAGCAGCAGGACCGCCTGGTTGATCAGCACCAGCAGCAGCAGGCGCCACGAACGGAAGGCCATCCAGAGAATCGCCAGCAGCAACCCCAACGCCGCCGGCACGAACCGCCGCAGGTCCGCGCCGAGCGTTCGCCGGATCTCCTCCTCGACCAGCGGCAGGGCCAGCGCGGTGAAGCGCAGTCCTTCAGCCCGGAACGGCTCGAGCACGGTGTCGATCTCGGTGCGCAACGCGCGCTGCTCGTCCGCGGACTGCGGCGCGCGGGGAACGGTGGCCGTGATCAGGGTGTGTCGTCCGTCGGCGGATACCAGGAGGTTGCGGACCAGCGGGTGGGTGAGCGAGAACTCCTTCAATCGGGCCAGTGTGTTCGAGTCAAACGGACCGTCCGGCACGAAGGGCACCATCTCGAAGCTCAGGCCTTTCCGCACAGGCCTGACCGAGTGCGTGAGACTCTTCACATCCGAGACGCGGGGCTGTTGCTCGAAGGCGTCACTGACCCGCCGCACGGCATCCAGCCCGCGTTCGGTGAAGAGCGCGTCGTGTTCGAGGCTCACCAGAACCAGCTCCGTCCCGGCGAGCACATCGCGGACCTTCTCGTAGCTGGACAGGTTGCGCTCGTCCCCGGCCAGCAGCGCGCGTGTCTCAGCGCTCACGCCGAAGCGGGTCCATTGGACAAGCAGCGGCAATGCCAGCACCGCCGTCACCGCCAATGCCATTCGCGGGTGGCGGAGGAACGGGTTCAGGCCTGCGTGCAGCACCGTTGTCATTTACCAGGAGAGGGCCCCGCTACCAATGCCAATCCGGTCCCCGAGAACTCGATCTGTGCCGCGACCGCATTCGGCCCCGTTCGTCGCCCGCGGGCGTGCCTATCCCGGATTTCTAACACCGGGAGGATGACAACGAAATCCGGGCTGTGGCAAAACCGCGCC
>CAYPUR010000090.1:6310-17374 GCA_964413865.1 uncultured Verrucomicrobiota bacterium | reverse complement strand
GTGCATGGCCAGCGGCGCCAGGAGCGAGCCGGTGGCAATATAGGCCAGGGCGAAGCCGACAGCCAGCACAAACAACGGCGCCAGCGCCGGCAGGTGGAAATGGATCAGGGCGAAGCCGGCCGCGGTCAGCAGGACGATCTCGCGAGTCAGGGCGTCGTCGCGCAGAGCGACGGTGTCATGATGATTGGTGAGCATGGCCAGCCGTTGTGGGACCGGTTTCCCGGCCGCCTCGTATTGAAGATCCAGCTCGTAGAGAAAGCGGGGTTCTTTGGGATTGAGCGCGACGGCTTGTTCGAGACTGCTGACGGCTCGATCCACATCCTGGCGCGTTTGGGCGTAGGCCAATCCGAGGTTGCGGTGGACGAGCGGAAAGGCCTCGGCGAGTTCGCGGGACTTCTCCCAGGCGGCGATGGCGGCTTCGGGCTGATGGTCGTAGAGCAGATTGCCCAGGTAATACCAGCCGCGGGCGTCTTCGGGGTTCCATTCGAGCGCTTTCCTGAGGATTCGTTCCTCTTCGAGCCGGAACGGGAAACAGAAGTCGGGGGATTGCCGGGCGGCGCGGGTGTAGAGCTTAAGCGACTGGATTCTGCCGGCCATTTCGCAGGCGTGGGCGAGGTGATAGAAGACCAAAGGATGGGCGTCCGCGGCGTCGAGATTGCCCTTGAGGTGGCGTTCGAGCACGTCGATCACCTCGGTCCAGAGGCCGGCGGCGGCGTAGTCGCTGGCCAGCTCGAGCCACGGCTGCGCCTGGTGGGGCATGGTGGCGTCGAGCCTGGCGAATGCGCGGTCGGCGGCGGCGCTGCGCCCTCTCTGGCGCAGGGCCAGGCCGAGTTCGTGGGCGGCCAGGAAATCGAGCGGATCGAAGGCGAGCGTGGCCTGCGCGGTTTCCTCCGCTTCATCGGCGCGGCCGAGGCGTCGGAGCAATGCGGTCTTGAGCCCGCGGGCTTTTGTGTTGAAGCCGCTTCTGGCAAGAGCGTCGTTGACATGTTCGAGGGCTTTGGCGAATTGGCCGCGGTGGGCGTCGATCTCGGCGATGGCGTGGAAGGCTGCCGCCTGCCAGGCGTGGTTCCAGGCTGCGCGCTGGAAGGCGTCGTAGGCCGCGTCGAGTTCTCCCCGGGCCTTGAGGACCACCCCGAGATAGTACTGGGCCTCGCCATCCTTGGGCCGGATGTAATTGGCCGTCGCGCGCCCGATGGCGGCGCGGAGGTGGAGTTCGGCGGGATCCCAGCGGCCCGCCTTGGCGTGCAGCAGGCCGAGCGCGGTGTTGGCGCGGTAGTCGCCGGGGTCGCGTCGGATGGCTTCCTCGTAATAGGGCGCGGCCTCGAACGAGGGGCTGTAGAGCTGCTCGATGCGCAATCCGGTGAGGCAGAGATCCTCGATGGACGCGATGTCCTTGGGTGGAAGAGGGCGGCGGACGGGGTCCGGCAGGGGCAGATCGCCGGGGCGGGGCGCCGGGGGATGCCAGCGGACCAGTTCGCGTCCATCCGCGGCGACGAGCGAGGCGCGAAGTTGGTGGGGGGCGACCTCGGCATCGATTGGCAGTGTCATGACGAACGGCTGCCGGGGACTGATCGTGAGGTTGGTTTCGAAGAGCGTCCGGTCCTCGAGATCGAGCCGGGCGCGGGCGTTCGGGAATTCCGCGGTTGCGTTGAGGGCGAGGCGGGCGACGCGGTTGGTGAGTTCGAGGTTGAGCGCGGCGTCGAGTGTGGCGGCTTTCACGCCGCCCAGCTCGCGTATGGGATACCAATAGTGCTTCCAGGATTTGACTTCGCCGGGCTGAATCCAACTGTAGTCGGGCTGGTTATCCGAGAACGCACCCGCCATGAGTTCGAGGTAGGGGCCATCGGTGTCGGTCAGGATGCCGCTCCACAGTTCACCCTCGGGCCCGGTGCCCCACTCGAAGAACTTCTTGCCCGGCACCACGTGATGGTCCGCGTAGTGCAAGACCCCCGCGCGGCGTCCGTGGTCGTATCCGCCGAAGAAATCCTGGTCGGAGTGGAAGCAGAAGAAGGAGACGGGCGAGGGGTGGCTTTTCCACCAACTGATATCGACGCCGCGGGAGTAATCGACGCCGCCATAGACTTCGTGGGCGATTGGCCAGCGGGCGAATTCGGGTTTGCCGTGCTGCACGGCGAACGCGGCGTCGGGCGGGAACAGGACCTGGTATTGGTCGTTGGCGTGGACGGCCGGATTGATCCAGAAGAGGAACGCGTGGGCGAAGGGCGTGCGGTTGAAGAGCCGCATCGTCATTTCGATGGAGGAGCGGTCCGGGTGTAAAGACAGGCCGACGATCCATTTCAGGCGGTGGCGCCACTCGATTTCCCCCACCCAGATCGTCTTGCTGCCGTCTGCGTTGTTCTGCGTGGTGACCTCGACCGGCATGAGGCTCGTCGCGCGATGGTGATGCGGGAAGTTCCACTCGACGCCGCCGGAGATCCAGGCGCCGAGCATCCCAATCAACGCGGGCTTGATGACCGATTGCCGGTAGAAGAGATCGTATCCGTTGCTCTTGTCGACGGCGCTGAAGAGGCGTCCGCCCAATTCGGGCAGGACAGTGATCTGAAGGCAGTCGTTTTCGAGGACCAGTGCGCGATAGGATTGGTTCTCCTTGATCTCGGTCAACCGGTCCTGGACGGGGTAGGGATAGAACGTGGCTCGTGCGCCCTGGTAGGTGCGGCCCTGGTAGAAGCGCGGATTCGGGTCGGGCGGAGCCACCCGATACGTCGGAAGGACAAGTCGAGTCTCGCTCAACTCCACCTCGCCTGCCGCGCCCGGCCAACCCATGCCCACAGACAGCCAAAGGGCCGCCGAGAGCACGGATGTCCATCGATTCGATCGGCGGAGGAACGGCGATTGGGCCGATGCCGCAAGCGTGGCGCGCGGAGCGCCGCGCCCTGTCTTCGGAGTCAGGGGAAGGACGGTGGAGGGACAAGGGCACGCGCGGACGACCGTGGTGTTCATAGGTGCCGGCGAGTGTTGCGCCCGGCCTTCAGGAAGACGAGCACAATCAATGCGGCTCGGACGCTGTGTCGGGGATGCGGGCGAAACCCTCCTCGATGAACGTCGTGTTCTGAATGCGGGCCAGCTTCGCGTAAAGGCCCCCCAAGGCCACGAGTTCGTCATGGCGCCCGCGCTCGATGATCTCGCCGCGGCGCAGGACGAGGATTTGATCCGCGTTGACGATGGTGCTGAGGCGATGGGCGATCACGAAGCTGGTGCGGCCCTGCATGAGACGTTCGAGGGCCTCCTGGATGAGGCGTTCCGTCGCGGTGTCGACGCTCGCCGTCGCCTCGTCGAGGATGAGAATCGGCGCGTCCATCAGCAGGGCGCGGGCGATGCTCACGCGCTGCTTCTCGCCCACGCTCAGTTTCACGCCGCGCTCGCCGACGCGCGACTCGTACCCGCCGGGCAGGCGGCTGATGAACTCGTGACAGTTGGCGGCGCGGGCGGCGGCGACAAGGTCGGTCTCAGAGGCCCCGATGCGGCCGTAGAGGATGTTCTCGCGGAGGGTGCCGTTGAACAGGAACGACTCCTGGGTCACCACAGCGATCTGGGCGCGCAGGGCTGCCAGCGGCAGCGTCCGAATATCGTAGCCATCGATCTGGATGCGTCCGCTGTCCAGTTCGTAGAATGCCGGGAGCAGTCCGACCAGGGTCGACTTGCCCGCGCCGGTCGGGCCCACCAGCGCGATCATGTCGCCGGGCCGGGCGCGCAACGCAATGTTGCGCAGCGCCGTCTTGCCTTCGGCGTAGGCGAAGCTGACCTGGTCGTACACCACCTCGCCGCGCGCGCGCCACGAGGAGGGAACCGGAGGCGCGGCGAGGCCTGAGGAATGGTCCCCGACGCCGGCCCGTGCGGGCTGGCGCGTCGGTTCGCCGCGCGCGATCCGCTCCTCGGGCGTGTCGAGAATGTCGAACACGCGGGCGGCGGCCGCTCGGGCGGCCTGGAGCATCTGATTCAGGCCGTGCAGGCGTCCGATCGGCTCGTAGAAGAACATGCCGGCGTAGAGCATGAAGGCGACGAGTTGGCCGACTTCCATGCGGCCTTGCAACACCTGGGCTCCACCGACCCACAACACCAGGCCGATCCCGGCGGCCCCGATGAACTGCATGGCCGGCCCGTACCAGGACCAGGCGCGCATGACGACGAGCGTGCCTTCGCGCAAATCGTCCGCCCGATCGGCAAACCGGGTGTCTTCGTGGTCCTGGCGGCCGAAGGCCTTGATCTGGCGGATGCCCTGGAGGTTATCCATCAGCAGCGCGTTCATGGCGCTCGATGCCTCGCGCTGTCGGCGGTAACGCCGATGGGCCGTGGTGGTGTACCAGAGCGCGCCCGCCACCAGCAGCGGCATCGGGGTCAGGGCGACCAGCGTGAGGGTCGGATTGTAGCTCGTCATGAACACCAGGGCGCCGGCGATGCTCAGGAGAGCGACCGCCCCCTGCTCGGTGCCGTCGATGAGCAGGCGCTCGACGTTGTTGACGTCCTCGATCACGCGCGTCATGAGGTCGCCGGAGGCCCGCTGGTCGAACCAGTTCACGGGCAGGCGCTGCAGCCGCGCGTAGACCGCCCGGCGCATGTCGTAGATCACGTTCTGTTCAAGCCGGTTGTTGATCCGGATGCGAAGGCAGTTGAAAACCTCGCGCAGGAAGAATGCCCCCAGAAGACCGAGGGCCGCCGGAGTCAGGGCCTCGACGCGCCGCTTCGCGATGACCTCGTCGATCAGGTAGCGCGTCAGCTTGGGATAGAGCAACCCGAAACCGAGCGAGGCGATCGCACATCCGATCGTCGCCACCACCAGCCACCGATACGGACGCAAGTAAACAGCCACCCTGCGAACGACTTCCCGCGTCGTCCGGGGTTGCGACTGGAAACTGGGATCCGTGTGAGCGCCCCAACTGCGCTGCCTCATGCGATTGCCCGTTGCATGGTCCGGTTTTAGGCCAAGCCGGCGGAGATGAAAGACCTTTTCGACTACCCCGCATGCTTCACACCCCGACGGCGCACAGGGCGGTCGGACTTCGCGAGAGGACTGCGATGCGGGCTAGACAAGCAAAACCGCACCAGGTTCGAGAGATGGCGCGTGCGATAAACAAAATAGAAGCTGCGGCGCGCGTGCGGACATGCGAGTCTGACGCGGGTTATGACATCGCGTGAACGCATCGCCGCCGCCCTCGATCACCAGGAAACCGCGGAGTTGCCGGCTGACTTCGGAGGGGGGTTCCAGACCGGCATCGCCGTCAGTATTGTCTATCAGATCCGGCAACGTCTCGGGCTGGACCGCCCGGGCACACCCGTTCGAGTGATCGAGCCGTACCAGATGCTTGGAGAGATCGCCCCGGATTTGGGCGAGGCGCTGGGCAGCGACACGACGCCCCTCTATGGAACGGGCACGATGTTTGGCTACCCCGCGCTGGCTTTCAAGGAGTGGCGTCTGCCCGACGGCACGCCGGTGCTTGTGCCCGAGGATTTCAACACGCAGTTCGAGCCCAACGGCGATTTGCTGCAGTACCCCGGCGGCGATCGGTCCTGCGGTCCGTGCGCGCGGATGCCGCAGGGCGGCCACTTCTTCGACGCCATCATCCGGCAAGGCCCGCTCGACGAGACGAAGCTCGATCCGGCGGACAACTGCGAGGAATTCACGCTTGTGGACGACGAGGCCTTGGAACACTACCGGCGCCGCGCCGAACAGCTCTGGGCCAGCGGCGACCGGGCGGTGTTCTGCACGTTTGGCGGGCTGAGCTTCGGGGATATTGCGCTTGTTCCCGGCACGTTTCTGAAGGAGCCGAAAGGGATTCGCGATGTCGAGGAGTGGTATGTGAGCACCGCGGCGCGCCCGGGTTACATCAAGGCGGTGTTCGAGCGTCAGTGCGAGGTGGCGATCGAGAACCTGAGGCGTTTGCACGGGGCGGTCGGGGACCGCGTCACCGTCATCCAGACAAACGGAACGGACTTCGGGACGCAGAACGGGCCGTTCCAGTCGGTTGGGGCGTTTCGGGACCTGTACAAGCCGTACCAAAGGCGCGTGAATGCGTGGATTCACGAGAACACACCGTGGAGGACGCTGATGCATTGTTGCGGCGGCATCGCCCCGTTGATCGACGACATCATCGAGGCGGGCTTCGATTGTCTGAATCCGGTTCAGTGCAGCGCGGCGGGCATGGACCCGAGGGTGTTGAAGCGCAAATACGGGGAACGTCTCGTGTTTTGGGGCGGCGGGGTCGATACCCAGAGGGTCCTGCCGTTTGGCACGCCCGAGGAGGTGAGGCGCCAGGTGCGCGAGCGGATCGAGATCTTCCGGCCCGGGGGCGGGTATGTGTTCAACACCATTCACAACATCGTGGCCAACGCGCCGGTGGACAACGTCCTGGCCATGGCCGAGGCGCTCCGGGAGTATCGGGACTGAGCGGGCCGAATGCGCCTTGCGCGTGCCGGAGAATCCGGGCTAGTGTCGCTGTGTGAGAGTGCTTTTCGTTGGGGATATCGTGGGCGAGCCAGGCCGGAAAGCGGTTGCCCAGTTGGTGCCTCGCCTGCGGCGGTCCGAGCAGATCGACTGCGTCATTGCCAACGGAGAGAACTCGGCGGGTGGTTCGGGGATCACGGGCAGGACGGCCAGCGAGATTCTCAATGCGGGCGTGGACATCATCACGCTCGGGGATCACGCCTGGGACCAGAAGGAGATCATGGCCTACATTCCGGGCGAGCCGCGCCTGCTGCGCCCGCTCAACTACCCGCACGGGGCCCCGGGGCGCGGGAGCGGTTTGTTCCAGTTTCCCAGCCAGGCCCCCATCGTCGTGATCAATCTGCAGGGGCGGGCGTTCATGGGCGATCTGGACAATCCTTTTCTTTGCGCCGAGGCGGAGGTGGCGCGCGCGCGGGCCGAGACGCCGATCATCGTGGTGGACATGCATGCGGAGGCGACCTCGGAGAAGATGGCCCTGGCGCGCATGCTCGATGGCCAGGTGAGCGCGGTCCTCGGCACCCACACGCACGTGCAGACGGCAGACGAACAGATCCTGCCGGGGGGCACGGCTTTTCTTACGGATGCCGGGTTCACCGGGCCGCACGAGAGCGTGCTGGGGCGGCGGATCGAACCCATCATCAAGCGGTTTCGAACCAATCTGCCGCAGCGTTTCGAGGTGGCGTCGGATCGAGTGCTTCTCCAGGGCGCCGTGATCGAGATCGACTCGGCCACCGGACGCGCCCTGTCGATCCGCCGCATTTCGGAACCGCTGCCGCATCCTCCCGATGGGCAAGGTCACTGAATCGCAATGGGATTTCGGAGAGTTGTTCACGGCGGCGGAGACGCGCCAGGTTCTGACCGTCACCGAGCTAACCAGCAGGGTGAAACGCCTGATCGAAGGGCAGTTTCCCCAGGTCTGCGTGGGGGGGGAAATCAGCAATCTGCGCGCCCAGGCCTCCGGCCACTGCTATTTCACGCTCAAGGATCCCGGGGCCCAGTTGAACTGCGTCCTGTTTCGCGCGCAGGCCAGAGGCAATCGGGAGGTTCTCGAGGAGGGCGCCAAGGTCAATCTGCAGGGCGAACTGACGGTGTACGAGCCGCGCGGCCAGTATCAACTGATCGTCACACGGGTCGAGATCCAGGGGCTGGGCGCCCTTCAACTCGCCTTCGAGCGCCTGAAGCGCAAGCTTCAGGCCGAAGGCCTTTTCGACTCCGCCCGCAAACGCTCCATCCCGCGATGCCCGCAACGCGTCGGGATCGTCACCTCGCCCACCGGCGCCGCCTTGCACGACGTGCTCCATGTGGTCCAGAGGCGGCATCCGTCCCTCGAACTGATTCTCGCCCCGTGCCGGGTCCAGGGGACTTCCGCGGCCGGGGAGATCGCGGGGGCGATTCGTCGACTCAACGCGTTTCACGCCGAGTGTCTGGCTGGCGGGCACCCCGCGGCGCGGGGGGGCCTCGACGTGATTCTGGTGACGCGCGGGGGCGGCAGCCTCGAGGACCTATGGGCTTTCAACGAAGAGGCCGTTGCGCGCGCCATCGGGGCCTCGACCCTGCCGGTCATCTCCGCCGTTGGGCATGAGATCGACTTCACGATAAGCGATTTTGTCGCCGATCTGCGCGCAGCGACACCGAGTGCGGCGGCCGAGATACTGACCGAAGGCGGGTTTGCCGGTCGGGCCTTTCTGGCCGAGGCTGCTGCGCGCCTGGACCAACTGGCGCGGCAAGGCTGTGGACGCGCCCGCGACGAGATCGAACAATGGCGCGGACGGCTGGGCCGAGTCCATCCGCGCAGGCGGCTTCAAGTCCGGGAACAGCGCCTGGACGACCTGCGCGTCCAACTGGCCCGGGCCGCTCGTTTCGGGGTGCGCGGCGCCCAGGCGCGCCTGCTCCTCCTGTTCGAGCGAACGTCCCGCGTCCGGCCGCGCCAGCTCGTGGCCCGCCGCCGCGAGACTTTGGCGCTGACGTCGCGACGCCTGCATGAACGGGCCCGCCTCGCACTCGCGCATCGGCAGCAGCGTGTCGCCGGCCTGGCCGCCCGAATCCGACTCCTTTCCCCGGAGAACGTCCTGGCGCGCGGGTATTCGATCACCAGCGACGCCCAAACCGGGCGCGTGCTGCGCAGTGCTGTCGAAGCGCAGGCGGCGCGGTTGTTGCGGACCCGGTTGTCCGCGGGCGAGGTGGTGAGTGTCGTCGAGGGTTCATCCGGTTGACGCGTGGCCGCGGTCCGGGGGCGGCTTGGGCCTGTATCGCTTCCGGATCGTGTAGCCCACATGTTTCGTGGACTTGTCACCACGGCGAAGCCGAAAATCCGCGATGCGGACTGCTGCGGGCCAGAAAAGCGTTTGATCCGACATCCGGATTCTCACTTGACCCCGCTGGCCAGAAGAGTCTCGAAATGCGGCGGCTCATCCTCCCGGGCCACCAGACTGAGCTCGATCTTGCGGAATCCGGCGGCCTCGAGCCATCGCTGCATGTCGCTTTCGGCGAAGCCGAGCCAGACGTCGCCATAGAGATCCCGAGCCTGTCTGAATTGATGACCGAGCAGATCGAGAATCAGGATCTGTCCCTTGGGACGCAGAATCCGGTGGGCGCTGCGGATGGCCCGGTCGGGTTGGGCGGCGTGATGGAGCGCCTGGCTCAGAATCGCCACGTCCACGCTCGCGGCGTCGATCGGCGGATCCTGCAGATCGCCCAGGCGGAACTCCAGGTTGCGCAGCCCCGCCTTGGCCGCCTTGGCCGCCCCGAACTCGACAATCTTCTCCGAGTTGTCCACGGCGATGACCCGTTTGCAGCGCCGCGCGAGCAATTCCGCCACCAATCCCTCGCCGGATCCGAGATCGGCCACCGTCAGGGGCGGGAGAATCCGCAGCAGCAGTTGCCCGAGCCCCTGCCAACTCCGGCCCGGGCCGTAGCTCCGGTCGAACCGGCCGGCGACCTGGTTGAAGAAGACCTGGGCTTGATGCCGGCGCAGGTCCAGAATGCGTTTCAGGTTGATTTGGTCCGAGGCGTATTCGGCCTGCTCGCGCGCGCCCGCCCCGCCGATCCGGACGATCTCCTGCACCGCAGCATCGAGTTCCCGGTTGAGCCGGTAGAAGGTCCGCTTCCCATCGCGCCGGCATTCCAACAGCCCGGCGTCCAGGAGCAGGCCCAGGTGGGTCGAGATGCGTGACTGGCCCAGGCGTGTGATGTCCTGCAGTTCGTGGACGGACAGTTCGTCCTTTTCCAGGAGGCCCAGGAGGCGGAGTCGGGTGGCGTCCGCCAGGGCGCGAAGAGACTTCAAGACTGTGTTCACGAGAAAATTCAGGTTGACGGCCTGGAGCGAGGTTATATCTTCTCATCGTGATACGTCAATCTTAACCCGCCTGCAACGATATCCCATGAGCAAACGTTTTATCTTCTCTTCCGAGTCCGTTGCCGAAGGTCATCCGGACAAGGTGTGCGACACCATCTCCGACGCGGTGCTGGACGCCTGTCTGGCGCAGGACAAGTCGAGCCGGGTGGCTTGCGAGTGCTATGCGAAGTCGAATCTGGTGGTTGTGGGCGGTGAAATCACGAGCCGCGCCAAGCTTGATTTTGCGGCGATTGCCCGGCAGGCCATTCGGGACATCGGGTATGTCAACGATGACGACGTGTTTCACGCGGACAAGGTGTTTGTGAATGTGTGCGTGACCAAGCAGTCGCCGGACATTGCCCAGGGTGTCGATGCCCGGGCCGCGAGGGGAAAGAAGAAGGCGGAACAGGGTGCGGGCGACCAGGGGCTGATGTTCGGTTACGCGTGCGACGAGACGCCTGAATTGATGCCGGCTCCGATCATGTTCGCCCACCAGCTCGGGCGCGAGCTGACGCGGATTCGGAAGACGGGGCGGATCGGGTGGCTTCGGCCCGATGCGAAGAGCCAGGTTTCGATCGAGTACGTGGACGACCGGCCTGTGCGTGTGACCAGCGTCGTGATCTCGACCCAGCACACCGCGGACGTGGACCACGCCCAGATCGAGAAGTTCTGCATCGAGCAGGTGATCAGGAAAGTGCTGCCCAGGCGGATGCTCGACCGGGACACGCTGTGCCTGGTGAATCCGACGGGGCGGTTTGTCGTGGGCGGGCCGCAAGGAGACACCGGCCTGACGGGCCGGAAGATCATTGTCGACAGCTATGGCGGGATGGGCCGGCACGGGGGGGGGTGTTTCAGCGGGAAAGACCCGTCCAAAGTGGACCGGAGCGCCGCCTACATGGGCCGGTACGTTGCCAAGAACGTGGTGGCGGCCGGTCTGGCCCGCCGCTGCGAGGTGCAATTCGCCTATGCCATCGGCTATCCGGATCCTGTGAGTGTCTGCGTTGAGACGTTTGGGACGGGGGCTGTGAGCGACGAATTGATCACGGAGGCGGTGCGGCGGGTGTTCAGTTTCAAACCCGCGGACATCATCAAACAGCTCGACCTGCTTCGCCCGATCTACGAAAAGACCACCAATTACGGCCACTTTGGCAAGAATGATCCTGACCTGACCTGGGAGCGGACGGACAAGATCGCCGCGCTCAAGAAGGCCGTGAAATGACCGTGGCCACGGCAATTTGAAATCTGAAACCTGAAATCTAAGATTCCCATG
>CAYPUR010000090.1:0-6300 GCA_964413865.1 uncultured Verrucomicrobiota bacterium | reverse complement strand
CGCTGTTTCACTCACTTCTTCCCGCGCCAGGGCCGCCAGGCCGTCAGCCGTTCGCAAGAACGGCAATGGCAAACCCAAGTCGGACTCTCATGTCAAAGATCCTTCCCTTGCCGCCCTGGGCCGCCGGGAGATGGAGGTGGCTGAAAAGGAGATGCCTGGGCTCATGGCCATTCGCGAGCGGTACGCGGCCGAGAAGCCGCTGCGCGGCGCCCGCGTCTCGGGGTCCCTGCACATGACCATCGAGACGGCGGTATTGATTGAGACACTCGAAACCCTGGGCGCGAGCGTCCGCTGGGCTAGCTGCAACATTTTCTCGACCCAGGACCAGGCGGCCGCCGCTGTGGCCCAGGCGGGGATTCCGGTCTTTGCGTTCAAGGGCGAGAGCCTCGAAGAATACTGGGAGTTCACCCTGGCGGCCCTGACCCATCCGGGCGGCAAGGGGCCGCACCTGGTTGTCGACGATGGGGGCGACGCGACGCTTCTGATGCACAAGGGTTGCGAGATGGAACAGGGGAGCGACTGGACGCGCACGGCATCAGCGAGCCACGAAGAGCAGGTGATCAAGAACCTGCTCAAGAAGTGCGCCCGAACGCGCCCCGGGTGGTTCACGGAGGCCGTCAAGGATTGGAAGGGGGTGAGTGAAGAGACGACGACGGGTGTGCACCGCCTCTACCAGATGCTCGAAGCGGGCAAGCTGCTCGTTCCGGCCGTCAACGTGAACGACTCGGTCACCAAGTCCCAGTTCGACAACCTCTACGGGTGCCGGGAGTCGCTTTGTGACGGCATCAAGCGCGCCACGGGCGTGATGGTGGCGGGCAAGACCGCCGTCGTGTGCGGTTACGGGGACGTGGGCAAAGGCAGCGCGCACAGCCTGCGGGGATTCGGCTGCCGCGTGATCGTCACCGAGATCGATCCGATCAACGCGCTGCAGGCGGCGATGGAGGGATTCGAGGTCAAGACCATCGAGGAGACGTTGGGCGAGGCGGACATCTACGTCTCGGCCACGGGCAACTGCGACGTCATCACCTTCGAGCACATGCGGCGGATGAAGGATCAGGCCATCGTGTGCAACATCGGGCACTTCGACAACGAGATCCAAATGGACCGGCTCAATGCGGCCCAGGGCGTCAAACGGGTCCCGATCAAGCCGCAAGTGGACAAGTACGTGTTTCGGGATTCCCACGCCATCTACGTGCTGGCGGAGGGCCGGCTCGTGAATCTGGGATGCGCCGAAGGGCATCCGAGTTTCGTGATGAGCAACAGCTTCACCAACCAGGTCCTGGCCCAGATCGATCTTTGGAAGAACCGGCACACCTACGAGATCGGCGTCTATCGCCTTCCCAAGAAACTGGACGAAGAGGTCGCCCGGCTTCACCTGGGCAAGATCGGCGTCAAGCTCACCAAGCTGACCAAGAAGCAGTCCGAGTATATCGGCGTCCCCGTCGGGGGCCCTTACAAACCCGACCACTACCGGTATTGATTTCCAGCCCGCATTGGCCGGGGCTTTTCTTTTCTCTGGCGCCGGGCGAGTGATGCTGTTTGAATAGCGGCCTAGACTGACAGGTCGAACGAACCATAACGTGCGGACACAAAAGAACCTATGAATCCAAGCGATCCTCATCCTTCCGCGGCGGGCGTTTCCCGTCGTGACTTTCTGAAACACTCCTCGCTGGCTACGGCCGGCGCGTTTGCGGCCGCCGGTTTTCCGGCGGTTGTCAGTGCCCAGACCAAGCCCGTGTTCAACGCGGTGATCCTGGGCCTGGGTGGGCGCGGAGGCGGCGCGGGTCAGAACTTCCTTGAAGCCGCGAAACTGGCCGACGTCGAGGGCAAGATTGTGGCGACGGCCGACATCTTCCCCGGCCAGGCCCGGCGCGGCACGCAGGCGTTCGGGGTGCCGGAAGACAAGTGCTTCAGCGGTTTCGATGGCTACATCAAGGCGTTGGACGTCCCGGGTGTGAACTACGCCATCCTGGCTGCGCCGCCGGGCTTCCGGGCGCCGCATTTCAAGGCCTGCGTCGAGCGGGGCAAGCATGTCTTCATGGAGAAGCCGGTTGCCGTGGACGGGCCGACCGCGCGGATCATGTACGCGGCCTATGAGGAGTCGAAGAAGAAGAATCTGAAGGTTGCGGCCGGGACACAACGCCGGCACCAGGCCGGGTACATCGAGACCATCAAGCTGATCCAGGGAGGCGCGATTGGCGACGTGGTGACGCTGCGGGCCTACTGGGTCAATGGCGGCCCGATCTGGCATCGGGGCGTGCGGGGCGAAACCGATCTCGAGAAACAGATCCACAACTGGTACCATTACATCTGGCTCTCGGGCGATCACATCTGCGAGCAACACGTCCACAACATCGACGTCTGCAACTGGATCATGAACGGGCATCCGGTCCGTTGCTGGGGCATGGGCGCGCGGCAGGCTCTGGGCGACGCGGCGGGCGAGATCTGGGACAACTTCGCCATCGAGTTCGAATACGAGAACGGGGTGCGCATGTACTCCTACTGCGGCCAGATCAAGCGTGCCTGGTCCTCGGTCAGCGAGGCGGTGCATGGCACCATCGGCACGGCCAACCCGGGCGGCAGCATCAGCCTGAACCGCGGCTGGCGTTGGCGCTCGACGCTCAAGCTGCAGAGCGGCGATCCGTATACCCAGGAGCACGTCGACCTCATCAACGCCATCGTCAAGAACACCGAACTCAACGAGGCCAAGAACGTCACCGACAGCACGCTCACAGCCATCATGGGGCGCGAGGCCGCCTACAGCGGCGGGGCCGTCGACTGGGATCAGATCCTCAACTCGAAGTTCATGTACGGGCCCGAGCAACTCTACAGCGACGCTTCGAAGATGCAGTGGGGCGAATTCCGCACGTTGAAGCCGCCCATGCCGAGCAGTTTCGACATCTTCAAGACGCCGCCGGTAGCCCCGGTTGCCTGAGCGAATCTCTTGTTTCGTGGCAAGGCGCGGGCACATTGCCCGCGCCTTTTTTTGCATTTGCATTCACGATTCACCCATCCCTGCGGGGATCATCGGATATTCCTTTGTATGAGAATGGTCTGTGCGCCGGCACCACCTTTGTCGCGGCCCTGGCCGGCACCTGTGTCGGCCAGCACCCGTTTGAGCGATCAAGGTGGCCGCAAGGGCAACGACAAAGGCGGGGGGGCGGCCGCCTGTTCACGCCGTCACCGTCCTCTTCCGTGTCTGCCTCTGGTTGGCCTGCTGCTCGGTCTCATGCAGGCGCAGGCGCAGGCGCCCGTGGAGTTGGGAATCGACACACTGGCTGGACGCGGTTGGCGGCCCCTGGCCGGGAAGAGAATCGGCTTGATCACAAACCCGACCGGGGTGGACCGGCGCGGGCGCTCGACCATCGATCGATTGCGCGCAGCGCCCGGGGTCAAGTTGGTGGCCCTGTTCGCGCCGGAACACGGGTTGAGGGGCGACTCGACGGCCGGGAAGGAGTTTCCGGACAGCAAGGATCCGCGCACCGGCCTGCCGGTTTACTCGCTGTACGGGCCGGGGCCGGTGCGCAAACCCACGCCGAAGATGCTGCGGGGCATCGACGTTCTTCTCTACGACGTGCAGGACCTGGGTGTTCGTTCCTACACGTACATCAGCACCATGGGGCTTGCAATGGATGCGTGCGGAGAGGCCGGCATCGAATTCATGGTGCTCGACCGGCCCAATCCGCTCGGGGGCGCGCGGGTCGAGGGGCCGATGTTGGATCCGCGGTTTCGTTCCTTTGTGGGCTGGTGGGAGGTGCCGTACGTGTACGGGCTGACCTGCGGCGAACTGGCACGCATGATCAACGGCGAAGGGTGGATCTCCCATCGCTGCAAACTGACCGTGCTCCCGATGTCAGGCTGGAACCGCACGATGACGTGGAAAGCGACGCGCCTGCCCTGGGTGCCCACGTCTCCGAATGTGAAGTCGGCGGAGACCGGCCTGTTCCTGGTCGCCACAGGCGTGCTGGGTGAAATCGGCGGCGTGAGCATCGGGATGGGGACCGACATGCCATTCGAATGCGTCGCGGCGCCGTGGCTCAAATCCGATGCCCTCGCATCTCACTTCACAGGTCTGCGGCTGCGCGGGGTGCAGTTCCCGCCTGTCAGTTACACGCCGGCGCGCGGCATGTTTCAGGGCCAGCGCGTCTCGGGCGTGCGGATTCGATTCAGCGAGCCGGACCAGGCCCCGCTGGTGGCGATCAATTACTACGCGCTCGAAGCGGTCCGGCACGTGGCGGGGCGGGACCTGTTCGCGCTGGCGCTCAAACGCGGCCAGTCTTTTCAGATGCTCGACAGGGTCAACGGCACCGATTCCGTTCGGCGCGCGCTGCAGGAGGGCCGCAGCGCCCGCGGCATTGTGGCGTCGTGGAAGGCCGGCGAGGACGCCTTCCGCAAGAAGCGCGCACCCTACTTGCTTTATCGGTAACCCGGGAGCCGCGGTGCGGACGAGTCGGCCCTGCGGCGCTGTCGGCCTGCGCAGCGCTGCGGGAGCTCAAGCGCCGGCTTTCGAGGCAAAGCAGTTCTCGACGAACGTCCGGATCACGTCGAGCTCGTCCTCGCCAGCGATGGTGTGGGCTTTCGCGAACTCATGCCATTCGAGATTCAGCCCGGCGAGGCGCAGCCGCCGCATTTGTCCCCGGACCGGCTCGATGGGCAGGAGGGGGTCCTGGGTCCCGTGTGTCACCAGGAACCGCTGCTGTTTGGCCAACGGCGACATCGCTTGCAGAAGCGAGTCGAGATCATGTGCATAGCCGCTGATGCCCACCAGCCCGGCCAGCCTTTGCGGATAGCGCATGCCCACTTCGAGCGTGAGCAGACAGCCCTGGGAGAAACCGAACAGGACCGTGTCGGCGACCGCAAAGCCCCGTTCGCCCAGGCTGTCGAGCAGATCGAACAGGAGCGTTCGGCTTCGAACGATCCCCGGCTCCGCCTCGCCGTAGATATCGTACCATGAGTATCCGCCGAAGTACGCGTCGGGCGCGTTGACCAGGAGGTAGTTGAGCCAGGGCAGATTCAGAACGGACGGAAGCCAGCGATACCCTTCCGTGCTGTCGCCCAATCCGTGAAGCACAATCATCAGCCGGCCCGATCGTTCGCGGGCTGGCATCAAGTCCGTACTCAGCATCTGCCGATTCAACCGAGAACCGGACGCCAAGACCAGCCTGGAATCCGCCGGGGCGGGGTGTGCCGATTCGAATTTCTTCCTTGGCCGCCGGTGAATTGTCGTTCAGTCTCCGGGCATGCGTAGGACATCAGTTTTCCTGCTGTTATTGGCAGTGGCTGGGCTGTTGTGTGGACCGGCATGGGCCGGGGATTACAAGCTTTTGGATGGGAGCACCATCAGCGGTAGCATTTCCGACGGCAACGACTACGGGGTCGCTTTCCGACTGGACATCGGCGGCTTTTCGAAGCGCATTTCGTACAGCAAGTTCACGCAGGAGGCCCTGAAGCTGCTGGCTGAAGATCCGAAACTCAAACCGATGGTCGAGCCGTTCATCGAATTGCCTCCGGAGTTCACCAAGCCCAAACCAAAACCGACAATCCGCCTGCGGGATGTGCCGAAGGCCGAACGCCCGCCGGGACGCACCACTTTCTTCAGCTCGTTCACGACGCCGTTGGGGCTTGTCATTCTCGGTGTCCTCTACCTGGCCAACCTGCTGGCTGCCTACGAGATCGCCCGCTATCGCAATCGTCCGGTCGCCCTGGCCTGTGGATTGTCCGCATTGCTGCCGGTGTTGGGGCCGATGATCTTCCTGGTTTCGCCATCACTGGAACCTGCAGAAGAGCCCGAAGCCGCCCCGTCCGAGGAGGCATTGGGAGGGCCGGCGATACCACAAGCCAGCAGCCCCGCGACCGCGACGTCCCGCAAAGTCGGCGTGCCTGCTCCGCCCGCGGGCGGCGGCCTGCGCGTGGCAGCCGTCGCAAAGACCGAGGACACGGCCGAGGCGAAGGTCTACAAGCGGGGGGATTACACGTTCAACCGCCGCTTCTTCGAAACTCAATTCTCCGGTTTCTTCCGCGTGGTGCCGACTGAAGCGGAGAAGGACATGGTGCTCGTGATCACGACAGCCAAGACTGAGTACGTCGGCAAACGCATCAGCCGCATCTCCGCGGGTGATTTCTTCCTTCAGTTGCTGCAGTCGGCGGGCAAGGAGGTTGGCATTTCGTTCGCCGAAGTGGCCCAGATCGCCATCAAACACAAGGACGAAATCCGCAACCGATGAGGCTCCGTCGCACCCTCGTGTTCAACATGCCGGCGCCCGACAAGGACGGCTGCGAAGGCGGGGCGGCCCATCCGTA
>CAYPUR010000089.1:14503-17559 GCA_964413865.1 uncultured Verrucomicrobiota bacterium | reverse complement strand
TGGTGGCTGCGCAAGCGGACGGTTGTGTCGCGGGCTTGGGTGAGCCGGCGTCTGCGGATGGGGGACGAATCGCGGGTGACGCAGGCGGTGGCGGCGGTAAGGCGGGCGAACGATCGGCAGATGCTGGGATGGCGGAGGCGACTCGAGTCCGAATGTCCCTGAATTCCGGGACCGACGCCTTGACCGAGACGACGCCATTCATGGACTCGACGGGATTGGCTCGACGGCGTAGAAGGAGGTGGTGTCGGGTACGTCGAGATCGGCCACCACCGCGATCTCGTTTGTGGCAACGTAGCTCGGAATAACCACGGTCCACTCCGGCGCGCCGAGCGACTCCTTCCGCCAGACCCGATACGCCTGGTTGGGCACACTGTTCCAGGAGATGGCCGGTACCAGCTTGATGCGCAAAGCATACCCGGAGAGCGGATCCAGCGGGTCGGTCTTCCCGACGTATTCCTGCAGGTTGGTCGCCCCGTCGCCGTCCGGATCGGCCAGGGCCGCCACGCGCGGATCGGTCCGATAGCCGGGTCCGAAATACCGCTGGCGCCATTCGTTGGGCACCCCGTCCTCGATCGCATACACCCGTTCGAAGCGGGCAGTGAGGATGTCCGATATGGGAAAGCTGTTGAAGAACACGCGGGCGGCAACCGACGTTGCCTTGTCCAGCGTAATCGGCCCGGTGTACGCCGGCGCCTCAGCACCGGGCGAGGTTCCGTCGAGCGTGTACCGGATGGCCCCGACTCCGAGGGTGTTGTACATGGTGACAGTGACGGAATTGGTGAACTCGCGCGCGATTGGGGAAAAGACGATGGCGTCAACGGTGGCCGGACCTTGCACAAGCTGAAGGCCGTTGATGACAGCGTGACCGTACTGCCCCGGCTCCACGCAGATCACGAGGTCCGCGCCAGCCGAAACCAAGACCTCGCTGAAGCGGACGTACTGGGCGCCCTCGACCCACGCAGCCTGGTTCCAGCCCTCACCGACCAGAGTCGATTTCCTCCCGTAACCCGTCTGGCCAACTCGAACGTCGAACACACCGTTCTCCTTCGCCGCAATACCGTGTCCATACAGGTAAACCTGGTAGCTCGCCTCCGGAAGATTCGTGATTGCGACGCCAATCTCCGCGGCGTTGAACGGATACAGGTAGCTCGACATCATGGCGTCCAACGCCCCGCTGCCCCAGCCGCCAGGTGCGTTCGTCACCACGAGGCCAATGGCGGATGGACTCTGGTCCGCCCACTTCAGGTTCGTCACCGAACCCAAAGTCCTATAGCCCCCTTGCCCGTCATCGCGGCTGTAAAGGTTCCAGAAGTCGCCAGGAGATTGCCCCGTGGCGGCCAGGCCGGTCTTGGGGCTGACCGTCCCGGACGAGAAATCGATGTTAAGCACCCGCTGCGCGTGCGCGCCAATCGAGGCCAGAGAGAGCAGCGCGGCCAAGCCATGAATAACATACCGCAGAGGCTTCATCGTGTTTAGAAATCGAAGGTGTGTTCTTGGTTCGGAGATGGGTGATAGAATAGCGGCGCCAGAGCGCAATACAAGCCTTTTGAACCAAGGCAATGGCTCAGCGATCGTGATTGTCACAGGCTCCAGCCCGCGCGGTACTCGGTTCGCACGTAACGGTTCGCTTCGTCCAGGTTGGTCACCTTGAGGTTGGCGGCATCCCACTCGATCCGGGCGAAAAGGGGTCAGAAAAGGGGTCAGTCCCGGAAAGCAGGAATCTTTGTTCTCGACGCACCCTCCCGGCGTAGGGGCTGGTCGCCATGGCGCGCAAGTTGCGAATCGTCCAATCATTCCTGAATTCCGGGACTGCCCCCTGGGCTCACCCCTGGCGCAATCCGGCGAGTTGGCTTTGTTGAGACGCAGCTTGACAAACGACAATGTAGCATCACGATGCTTATATGCGAACCACCTTGACGCTCGATCCGGATATCGCGGCGAAGGTAAAACGGGGTGCCGCCCAACTGGGCAAGCCCCTCAAAGAGGTCATCAACGCCGCCTTGCGCATTGGGCTGGACCAGGTGCTGAAGCCGCCCGCCTGCAAACGCTACCGCACCGAGCCGAGGCCTCTGGGACTGCGCAGAGGTTTCAGCTATGACAACGTTGCTGAGCTGCTCGCCCGGGCCGAAGGGGAGGACTACCCATGATCCTCGTGGATGCCAATCTGCTCCTCTACGCTGAAGACAGCCTGTCCGAACGCCACGACGCCGCCCGCCTCTGGTGGGATGCGCGGCTCAGCGGAGGGGATCCGGTGTGTTTGTGTTGGGCGGTCCTCACGGCCTTCATCCGCATCGGCACAAACCCGCGCCTGCACCAACGGCCGCTGACTCGGCAGGAGGCGTGCGAGCGGGTGCAGAGCTGGTTCGAGCAACCGTGCGTGCGGCTTGTCGAGCCGACCGAGCAGCACTGGACGCTGTTTCGGCAGATGCTTGCCGAGGGAAACGCGCTGGGCAATCTGGTGTCCGACGCTCACCTGGCGGCGCTTGCCCTCGAGCATAACTGCGTCCTTCAAACAACCGATGCCGACTTCGCTCGATTTCCAAGCCTCAAATGGCTCAACCCGATCGCCCGGCGCTAGACGGGAAGGGGTCAGTGGCGGCGGAGGGGACTCGAGGCCGAATGTTCCTGAATTCCGGGACTGACCCCTGACGGAACGCAGATTGCGGCGGGCGACAAACCGGTTCACCCCGCGGCCCATCTGTGTTCCGCCCCGAATCCATGTGGAACCCCTCACCGATTCAGCGCATGCACAGAGGGGTCACATCTTCATAATTGACCGGGTCAAACGAGCGGGAGGCAGCGTTGCGCTACCGCGGTTGTTGCTGGGTGAGGCAATGGAGCGAGCCGAACCCGAGGACCAGGTCGACGGCGTGGATGCCCACCACGGGGCGGTCGGTGAACAGTTCGGCCAGGGTGCCGAGCGCGATCCGGTCGTTCGGGTCGTTGAAGGTCGGCACCAGGACCGCGGCGTTGGAAACGTAGAAATTGGCGTAGCTGGCCGGCAGACGGTCCTTTTCGAAAAAGAGCGGGGCCGGCATCGGCAGAGGCACCACCTC
>CAYPUR010000089.1:0-14493 GCA_964413865.1 uncultured Verrucomicrobiota bacterium | reverse complement strand
TTCGAGCCGTCCTCGAGCCGGACATCCCGGATGCGCTCCCAGTTCTCGGCCAGGGGGCGGCAGTTGATGTCGCGGCGATTGGTCTCGCGGATCAAGACCACCGTGCGCGGGTTGACGAAGCGGCAGATGTCATCGATATGGCCGTGGGTGTCGTCGCCCACGGGGCCGGCGGCCAGCCAGCCGAAGTTGGTGACGCCCAGGTAGCGTTTCAGTGTGGACTCGATTTCCGCGCGGCCGAGTCCGGGGTTGCGGACCTGGACGGTGGGGTGGAGGTAGCATTCCTCGGTTGTGAGGAGGGTGCCGCGCCCGTTGACCTCGATGCCGCCGCCCTCGATCACGAAATCGCGTCCGTCGTGTTCGGCGTTGAAGAGGCGCTTGCGGAGGAGTTTGGCGGCGGTCTCAGGCACGCGGCGGTCTTTGTGCCAGTCGTCGTACTTGGCCCAGGCGTTGAAATGGAAATGGACGATCGCGGTCTCGCGGCGGGGACGCCGGCGGCGGACGAAGATGGGGCCGCTGTCGCGGGTCCAGCCCCGGTTGGTCGGGTGCATGACGAACTCGACCTGGCGCATGTCGGCGCGGGCGCTTTCGAGGTAGCGCCGCGCCAGGGCCTGTTCGCCGCGGGACCGGACCAGGATGCGCACGATTTCGCCCGGGGCGATCTTGCGCACCATTTCGCCATAGACCCAGCGGATGGTGTCGAGTTTGCCCGGCCAGTCGGTTGGATGATACGGCCAGCCGAGCCAGGTTGCCTCATGCGGTTCCCACTCGGCCGGCATGGCAAAGCCCAAGGCCGCGGGGGACGGATTCTCAGACAAAGGTTGTTTTGGCATCGTCACGTGGTCTGATGATAGGGGAGCCGGGCCGGATCTCCAAGAGGCAAACCGAGCCGGAGCGGGCCATTGAGCTTCTGACTTTACATCCGGGGCCGTGTCGGGAACTCTGCGTCCAGTACGATGACCCCGGTTCTTAGTGAAAGGATTCCGCCGATGCATGCTGTCACCGCGTCTGTCCTGCCGCGCCGCCAGTTTCTGACCCGAGCGTTTGCCGTCACGGCACCCTTGATCCTGCCGGGGGCGGTGCTGGGTCTCAACGGCGCGACGCCGCCCAGCGAGAAGATCGTCTTTGGCGGGATCGGCATGGGCAATCGGGCGCTGTACATTCTCCCGAACTTCCTTTCGCAGCCCGACCTGCATTTTGCCGGGATCAGCGATGCGCGTGAGGATCGACGCCAGGCGGGCAAGAAGGCCATCGACGCATTTTATCGCAACGCGGATTGCCGGGTGCACCACGATTTCCGCGAGCTGCTGGCGCGGAAGGACATCGACGCGGTGCTGATCGCGACGGGCAACCGCTGGCACGCCACCGCCTCGATGTTTGCGGCGCGGGCGGGCAAGGACATTTACTGCGAGAAGCCGATCAGCCTCACCATCCGGGAGGGGCGCGAGCTGGTCGAGCTCTGCAAGCGGTACGGGGCCATGTACCAGGCCGGCACACAACGCCGCTCGACGGAGTCGTATCAGTTCGCCCGCGAGCTGGTGCGGCAGGGGAAGATCGGCAAGATTCACACGGTCGAGATGCAGGTCTGGACGGGGGGGACGATTCCGCATCAGCCGAACAGGCGGGTGCCGGACGGCTGGGACTATGATCAGTGGCTGGGCCCGGTCCAGTGGCGCCCGTTCAATCCCGGTCGCGTCAACGGGTGGGCCTACTTCTGGGACACGGGCGAAGGGATGCACACCGACATGGGGACGCACTACACGGACCAGATGCAGTGGGTGCTCGGCACGGACAACACGATGCCGGTCGAGTTCGAGACGAGCGACATGGTCTGGCCCGATCCCAAGACGTGGATGAGCGAGACGGCCATCACCGGCACGTTCAAATGCCGGTACGCGGACGGCGTGCAGGGGATTCTCTACCAGCGCAAGGGGTTCACCGATCGTTACATTCGGTACATTGGAGATGCGGGTTGGGTGCAGGTGGACGATGAGACGGACGTTGTGACGGCTGAGCCAAAATCCATACTCCAATTCCGGCCGGAAGGCGGCGTGAGCTGGTCCAATGCCAGCTCGCACATCCGCGACCTGCTTGCGTGCATGCGCAGCCGGTGCCAGCCGCTTTGCCATCCCGAGGTCGCCCACCGCGCCCAGGCGATTGTCGAGAGCATGACCATCGCCGCGCGGCTCAACCGGAAGCTCGGGTGGGATCCGGTGAAGGAGGTCTTCGATTGCGCGGAGGCCAATCGGATGCTGTACCGCGAGCCGCGCGCCCCGTGGCGCGTCTAGAGAGACACCAGCGAACCAGGTTCACTTTATGAAGACTCAGTTTGTCCTAGTGATTGCGTGGTTGGCTGCCGCGGCGATGCCGCAGGCTGCCGACACGGCAGGCAGCAACCTCGAAGCCCTGCGCCAATACGAGTCAGGCGGCAATGTCGCCGTCCTGCGCCACTATGAACAATGGGTGGCCCAAGCCATCGACGACCCCGCCGCGCGCCAGAAGGTCGAATCCGAGCTGGCGGAGGCGTTGACCGGGCAGGCGACGTTCGAGGCCAGGCGCTTCGTCTGCACGCAACTGGCGATCATTGGCACCGAAGCCTCGGTGCCCGCCGCGGCCAAGCTGCTCGAGAGCGATGAGACAGTCGGCATCGCGTGTCTGGCCTTGGCAAAGAATCCGTCGGCTCAGGCCGGGCATGTGCTGCGCGAGACCCTCGGACGGCTCAAAGGGCAGGCGCTTGTCCAGGTCATCAACACCCTCGGCACCCGGCGCGATCGGGAGGCCGTCAAAGCGCTGTTGGAATTCGCCAAGAGCGAGGACCGAGCGGTGGCCGGCGCCGCGTACCTGGCGCTCGGCAAGATCGGCGGTTCGACGGCGCGGGCCGCCCTGGCGGAGGCCCGCCAGAAGAACGAACCCGCTGTTGCGGACGCCGTGGCCGCCGGATCGTTCCTCTTCGCGGAACGACTGGCTGAGCAGAGCCGGCGCCCGGGCGCGGTCCGCATCTACGACCAATTGCTCGCAGCGGGCCATGCCGATCACGTCCGGCGTGGCGCGTTCGAAGCCCTGCTGCGGCTGGATGAGGACGGCGGGCTGCAGCGTGCAACCGGGGCTTTGACCGGCGCGGAAGAGATCTTCAAGCCCTCGGCCATCGCGGCCGTGGCGACCATGCGGAATGCCGAGGCGTCGAAGGGTTTCGCCGCGCTCCTGCCGAAGCTGGAGCCGCCTCATCAGGCGCTCCTGCTCGAAGCGCTGGCCGAGCGTGGGGACGCGGAGGCGCGCAAGGCGGTGGCGGCGGAAGTCGACTCGCCGCACGCGCTGGTCCGAAGCGCGGCGATCTCGAACCTGGGGCGGATCGGCACAGCGTCCGACGTGCCCCTGCTCGCCCAGGCGGCCAAGGGGCAGGAGGAACTGAAGCTGATCGAGATCGCCCTGGCTGGACTTCAAGGCGGCGCCGCGGTGGATCAGGCCTTGACCGCCCAACTCCGCAATCGCATGGCCGGCCCCAAGACACCCTTCCTTGCCGCCCTGGTTCGCCGCGCCAACCCATCGAGCCTGCGCGTGTTCCTTGTCGAGGCAGGCAGCACGTCGCCCGACATCGTCAAGCTGGCCTTTCAAGGCCTGACGCGCGTTGGGACGGCGGAGGACGTGCCGGCGGTCCTGAAGGCGCTGGGCGGCCTGCGGGCCGAGTCGGTCCGGGCGGAGGCCATGGAAGCCACCAGCCAGTTGCTGAGCCGCGTCGGCACGCCATCGGCGAACGCCGCCGCCATCCGCGCCGCACTCGGAGCCGCGCCGAGCCCGAGTGGCATTCAGACCTACCTGCCTCTCTTGGCGGTCTGTCCGGATGCCGAGGGGCTCGCCCTGGTGGCAAAGAGCGCCGTGGACACCGACGCTTCGGTTCGCGACATCGGGTTACGCACGCTCGCCGACTGGCCGGACGCCTCGGCGTGGGGACCGCTCTCGGACTCTTACGCGAAGGCGGCCTCTGAAACCGAGCGGGTGCTGGTCCTGCGGGGCTTGACCTGGCTGCTCGGCGAACAGAACGCCCACCCCAATGCGGAGGTCGTCACCCGGTATCGCACCCTGCTGGCCGGAGCGAAGACCGAGACGGATCGTAAGCTGATTCTGGGCGCCCTGGCGGCATGCCATCATCCGGAGGCGCTCACTGTGGCAGTCGAGCAAGTCGCGCAACCGGGCGCGCAGGGTGAGGCGAAGCTGGCCGTTGCGCGAATCGCCGAAGCCATCAAGGCGCAGCATCCTGAGGCCGCAGCCGCCGCGCTCAAGCAGATCGAGGGCAAGTAGCGGGGTCTCCCTCTCGGTCGATCGACCGTCCCGCCTCGACCACCCGTTTGGCCAGGGATTGCAGCGTGACGCCGGTGGCGGCCTCGCGTTCGGCGTCGGCGATTCGTTCGAACTCGTCCCGCACCAAAACGCGTCCGGGATCCTCGCGCGTCGCCAACTCCATGCCGTGACCGGCGCGGACGGCTTGCAGGACATCCTGGGCTGTGATGCGGTCGAGCGGGCGGGCCGGGAGATAGCCCGTGTCGGTGTCGGCGGTTTCGACCAGGAGTTCGGCGCGGGTCAAGGCGCGCAGGAGTTGTCCAGTGAGGCTGGTGGGAACGCCGACCCGCTCGGCGAGGGCGGCGGCGGTGACCGGTCCTTTGGCCTGGTGATAATGGCAGGCGATTTCCGTGGCCAGCCGCAGAGCCACGAACTCGCGTCCGCGCTGGTGGATTCCCTCGACCTGTTTTTCCTGGAGGTACGTGCGGCGGTTCTGATACGCGTAGGCCACCTGGGCGCCCAGGAGCAGGATCACCCATGCCACGTAGAGGCCGATCATGAACACCGGCACCATGCCCAGCCCGCCGTAGATGCGGCTGTTGCTCACCACGCGCGAGACATAGAGCACGCTGAACTCGTTGTTAAGCTGCCAGAGGCAGCCGGCGACCATACCGCCCACCAGGGCGGCCCGCCAGTGCACCTTGGTGTTGGGCATGAGCTGGTAGAACAGCCCGAACGCCAGGCTCCAGATCACGTAGGGCAGGATCGTCAGGCCAGCCTTGAGGCTCCACGCGCCCAACGCGCCGAAGCTGGCGACGAGCTTCTTGGTGGCTTCCAAGTAGGGGCTGCTCGTCATGGTGAACGTGACGGCGAGCAGGATGGGGCCCAGCGTGATCGCCGCCCAATACTGGACAATCCGCATGAACCACGACCGGCCCCGGGTGACGCCCCAGATGTCGTTGAACGTGTCCTCGATGCGGCTCAGCATGCCGATCGCCACGAAGAGCAAGGCCGCCATGCCGGTCACGCCCAGCGTGCCGCTGCGGATGTTCCCGATGAACGCGTTGATCTGACGCACCATGTCTTTGCGCGTGTTCTCGTATTCCTCCGGATCGATCAACGCGCCCCCCGGCCCGGCCGGGGCGGCCGCGCCGACCGCGGTGTGCGTGTTTGTTGTCTGGGGGTCTGCATGAGGGAGAAACGGCATCCGACCGCGCGCGGAGGGGGTGAGGCGCTCGACCAGTGTGTCGATGAAGCGCTGGATCGGCTCTTCCCCCTGGCTCTTGAGCAGGCTCGCCGAAACGCTGATCACCACGGCCAGCATCGGCACCATGGCCAGGAGGCTGGCGTACGCCAGCCCCGAGGCGCGCAGCGGACATCTGTTTCGCACGAAACTGCGGGCCACCAGCCACCAGAAATGGACGAAGATTTGCAGCCTCGAGATCTGACGCTCGTCACGCCGCGCCAGCGTCTCATCGTCGAGGGCGTCCTGTGCCTCCGCCTGAAGCCGCCGCAGACTGCGCATCGGGTTGCTGGCCATACCAGCCCGACCGTATCAGTCCCCGGCTGCCGAATCCATGCGGAATTCACGCCTTTCTAGCCCGCATGGGTTCGCGTTTCGGAGTATTCGGCTTCGCCGGAATCACAACTCCATGGAACATGCGGGCTAGAAAGCCAGGTGCCGATCGAACCATGCCAGGGTGTTCTGCCACATGGGTGGACGGTATTCATGGCCCATGCCCGTGTACACCTCGCTTCGGAAAGACGCCTCGACTCCGTAGATCTGGTAGATCGGGCGCACTTGCGTTTCGATGATCCGGATGCCATCGACCGGCGAGCCGTCATCCCGGTCGCCGTTCATGAGCAGGAGGGGCCGGGGCGCGATCAACGCCAGGACCGCTTCCGTGTCGAAGTGATTCAGCATCCTGGGGACGTAGTAGTAGATGCCGTGGTGGTGCAGACCCGCGTGCGCGATCAGGTTCTGGCAGCGCGTCAGGCAGGCGACCGCAACGCCTGCCTTGATCCGGTCGTCCAGCGCCATCAGCCACCACGCGCGCGTCGCCCCCATGCTCATTCCCGTCACGCCGATGCGCCGGGCGTCGACCTCGGGCCGCGACGCCAGGTAATCCAACGCCATCAGATCGTCCCGCAGGATCATCCCCCAGAGCGAACGTCCGACCCAGAGATTGAACTTGCTGGCCGTCAACTCGGCCGCGCCGCCGCGTTCTCGCGGCCCGCCCGGTCCCTGGCCCTGGCGCTCGCCGAAACAGCAGGCGTCGATTGCCAGGACGGCGTACCCGCGCCGCACGAGCGCCGGGCCGGGCGGTTCCGGGGTGTGTTCCGCCTCGAACAGCTCGATCTTTCCCTTGTCGTACTCGCCGCCGTGCCAATGACAATAGAGAATGGCCGGGCCTGGCCGGGCGCGGTTTTTCGGCAACAGGAGGTAGCCCGGCACCTGGTCGCCGGCCCCGTTGTCGAACCGAAACGATTCGCAGATGTAGTCGCCGCGATCCTCCTGCGACACGACCTGCACCGAAGGGGCCTGGGGACGCTCCGGCAGTTTGCCCAGCAGGTCGAGCAACCGCGCCCGAATCTGGCGCCGGCGCGGCTCCCACTCGACGCGCGAGGCAGGAACACGGAATTCAGGAACGGGCGGGGCGTGTGCGAGCCACAAGGCCGCGCTGTTGTTTTCGAACTCCATCTCGCCGGACAGGGCCTGGGACATCATCGCAAGCCAGAGTGTGAATCGTTTCATGTTTTGTAAAACCCGGAGTTGATTGTGCTTTCTCTTGCCATACCCCGCCATTTTTTCGGAGGGCGGATCCCGCGGTCGGGGGAGAGGCCGTGATATTCCGGCTTGTCCGGATGGCGAGGTCCCGGCAAGGTCTGACGCCCGTGGACCCTGGCCCTGTTCAATCCTCGGGCGCCGTCACGACGGCGCGCACCGCATTTCCTCCGGTCTTCTGGGTAGCGAACATCATCGAAGTGCTCGAGCGGTTCGTTGTGAAGACAATGTGTGCCGCAACAGTCGCCGCGGCGGGCCTTTGGCTGGCGGCGGGCGGTGAACCGGAGTTGCGCGTGGGCCTGTTTTCGGCCGACGTGACTGTGCCGATGGGGCATGGGATGATGGGGGGCGCATGGCTTTCGCGGAGCGTTGCCGATCCTCTCGAAGCGCACGGGTTGGTTCTGCAAGGTCTCGGCAAACCGGTGGTGTTTGTTGCCGTGGACTGGTGCGAGATCCGCAACGACGCGTTCGAGCGGTGGCAGCGGGTGTTGGGGGAGGCGGCGGGGACCGAGCCGGAGCGGGTGATGGTGTGCACGGTGCACCAGCACGACGCCCCTGTGGCGGACCTGGGGGCGGAGCGCATCCTGCGCGAGCGTGGGGCGCGAGGGACCGTATGCGATCCGGCGTTTCACGAGGTTGCGGTTCAGCGCGTGGCGCAGGCCCTGCGCGAGTCGGCGTCGCGGACGCGGCGCGTGACGCATCTCGGGTTGGGTGCTGCGCAGGTGGAAGGCGTCGCGTCGAATCGCCGCTACCTGGGGCCCGACGGCTCGGTGCGTTTCGACCGAAGCAGCAGCACGCGTGACCCGGCGGCTCAGGCTGCGCCTGAGAACCTGATCGATCCATGGCTTAAGACACTGAGTTTCTGGGACGGCGAAACGCCGGTTGTTGCCGTGAGCGCCTACGCGGTGCATCCGATGAGTTATTATGGGCAGGGGGATGTCTCGGCGGATTTCCCGGGGCTGGCTCGCCGCCTGCGCCAGCAGGAAATGCCGGGGGTGAGGCAGATCTACCTCACCGGGTGCGGGGGCAACCTGACGGCCGGCAAGTACAACGACGGCGCGGTCACCAACCGCCCCGTGCTGGCCGAACGATTGAGGCAAGCCATGGCGAAGGCCTGGACCGCCACCCGGCGCGTGCCGCTCGGGGAAGCCGCGTTTCGCGTCGAGCGGGTCCGGCTCGAACCGCGCGACGGGCCGGGTTTCACGGTGAAGGATCTCGGGGAGAAGATCACGTCCGAACCCAAGCCCTTTCACCAGTGTCTGGCGGCCATGGGCTGGAGCTGGCGTCAACGCGCGGACGCCGGGCATCGGATCGAGATCCCCTGTCTTGACCTGGGGGCGGCCCAGTGGCTGGTCTTGCCGGGCGAGACGTATATCGAGTTCCAGCTCGCGGCGCAGCGGATGCGGCCCGAGAGCTTCGTGCTGGTTGCGGGCTACGGCGAAGGAGCGACCGGGTACATTCCGACCGAGCGTCACATTGCCGAGGGGGATGGGAACCTGGCCGACTGGTCGTGGGTGGCGCC
Organism: uncultured Verrucomicrobiota bacterium; assembly: GCA_964413865.1. Classification (GTDB taxonomy): domain Bacteria; phylum Verrucomicrobiota; class Verrucomicrobiia; order Limisphaerales; family J093; genus MWFF01. Next base: position 5,914 of record CAYPUR010000089.1, on the reverse strand, counting down.
CGGCTCGGAGGGGCGCTTGCTCGAGGCGATTCGCCGTGTGCTCCGCGTTTCGGACACCGAGGCGTCGCGCGCGCCGTGGAAAGCCAACATGCCCATCGCGCTCGTGAAGAAAGAACTGCACCTCGAATCGCCCGCGCCGCGGGTTGCGCCCTGGGTGAGCGTGCAGTATGTGGGCGCCGGGCACGAGATGCGCGAGGTGCGGGGCATCGAGCGCGAGTCCGACGTGGGCGAGGAGATCCGGGCGCGGTGGTCCGAGGACAATGGCCGGACGTGGTCGGGTTTCGCGCCGGTCCAACCCTCGAACAAGGTCGATTACCGCGGCGTGGGCGTCTGGGAAGGCGAAGGGGCGAGTCTTTACGATGCGGCTGCGGGCTTGTTGGTCCAGTTGTGGCTGCGGCAGATCGAGGTCCGGGGTGTCTATCACAATTTCACCCACATTCGCACCTCTGCCGATCGGGGGCGCACCTGGAGCGAGCCCATTGCCCTGCGTTACGAGGCGGGCGAGGCGTTCGATCCGGACGAGCCTCTCAAGGCGGGGTTTCTTGGACGCAACGAGGGCTATCCGGGCAGCAACATCCTGCGCCGGTCGGATGGAACGCTGCTGGTCTGCCTTGCGCATGCGAATGCCGCGGGCGATTCGCGCAACGATTCGAGGCCCTGGCGGATGGGCTCGATCTGTTTCCTGGGCGCGTGGGATCCGGAATCGAGAAAGCACGCGTGGACGCCCGGCGGGCGGGTCGAGATTTCGCCTGAAGTTTCCGCGCGCGGGCTCATGGAGCCGGAACTCGCCGAACTGCGGGACGGGCGGATCCTGGTGGTCTGGCGCGGCTCGACTCACGGCTGGGACGGCACGGTGGCGACGACGCCCGGACGCAAGTTTCACAGCCTGTCGAGTGACGGCGGGCGGACGCTCGGTGCGCCGGCCGAATGGAAGTACGACGACGGTTCGGCCTTTTACTCGCCATCGTCGTTTCACCGCATGCTTCGTCACAGCGGCACGGGCAAGTTGTACTGGATCGGCAACATCAGTGCCGAGGCGCCCTCGGGCAATTCACCGCGTCACCCGCTGGTGATTGCGGAGGTGGACGAGGAGAAGGCCGCCCTGAAGCGGGCCACGGTGACGGCCATTGACGACCGGCAAGTGGGTCAGGGGGACATCCAGTTTTCCAACTTCCCGCTGCTCGAAGACCGTGTCACGCACGACCTGATCCTGCACGTGACGACTTACGGTCAGGAACCCGACCCCGAAGACTGGGCCACTGCGGTGAATTACCGTTACACGATCGCTTTGCGGCCGTGAGCGGGCCGTGGCGCGGACTTACGTCCGCGGCTGCGGAACCACGGTTGAAGGGAAGATCAGGCGGCGCCGTCGACCACCTGGCAGACCCACGATTCGAGGGGCCGGTTGTACTGTTTGCGATAGCCGTCGGCGACCTGGGCGCGGAAGGACTCGACCTGGGCGGTGCGGACGAGGTTGAGGGTGGCGCCGCCGAAGCCGCCGCCGGTGAGGCGGGCGCCCAGGCACCCGGGGTGTTGGCGGGCCAACTCGACCAGGGTGTCCAACTCGGGACAACTGTTGAGAAAGAACTTGCGCGAGCTTTCGTGGCTGTCGTAGAGGAACCGTCCGAAGGCTTCGAGTTTCCCCGCGCGCAGCAGATTGGCTCCTTCGCTGACTCTTTGGTTTTCGCCGACGACGTGGCGGGCGCAGCCGTAATCGCGATCGTCCAGTTTGGCCCGGCCGGCTTCGAGGGTTTGGGCGGTGGCGAAGCGCAGTGAAGGCACGCCCAGCTTCTGCGCCGCCGCCTCACAATGCCGGCGCCGGTCGTTGTACTCGCCGCCGACCAGCGCGTGCTTGACTCCCGAGTGGCAAACCACGATCGCGACATCCCCTTCCATGGGCGACCAGTCGACCGTCAGATGCAGGCAATCGATGAGGATGACGTGGTGGGCGCGCCCGTAGAGGGAGGAGATATGATCGAGCAGGCCGCAATTGACGCCGACAAACTTGTTTTCGGCCGCCTGGCAGGTCTTGGCGAGAATCATCTTCTCGGCATGGCTGAGCGGGGGGAGCTGGCCGCGGGCATCGGGCGCGGGCGGCGCGCCGGCGCTGGACTCGGAGAGGGTGTAGGGATAGAGCTTGCGCACGGTGAGGGCGGTTGCGACCAGGAGCGCCGCGGAACTGCTGAGGCCGGCGCCCAGCGGGATGGTGCTGTGGAGAGCGGCATTGAACCCGCCGAGCGGCACGCCGCGCTGCTGCAACTGGAGGAGCAGGCCTTTGACGTAGTTGGCCCACGGGACGGCGGGGTCTTTCTCGATGCGGTCCAGGGAGAAGCGCGCCACTTCGGGGAAGGCGGTGGACACGACCTCGACCTTGTTGTCGGCGCGGGGGGCGGCTGTCATGGCGATGGTTTTGTCGATGGCGAGCGCCATGATGAGGCCCTGGTTGTAGTCGGTGTGATTGCCCAACAATTCGACGCGGCCCGGGGCGATGACGGTGGTGACGGGGGCGCTGCCGAACGTCTTCTGGAACGACTCGATTGCGTGTTGCATAGACTCTCAGTTATTGCGTGAGCGCTGGCCCTGTAATTGGGACCGCCCGAGCTGTCGCAGCGGTGAACCTGGCCATGCGGGCCTTATGCCATGCCGGAGGGCACGGGTCACGTGGAAAAACCTCGAAGGCGGCGGGCCGGTGCACCTGTTTGTTGTCGGGGTTCTGTCGCCCGGTGAGGGCACCGGGCCTACACCTGATGTAAACTCTCGGGTGTAGGCCGCGTGCCCCCACGCGGCGCAAACTCCATTCAAACCGACAAACGACAGATGCACTGCGCGCGGGCTCCTTGACCCTGCGGCGCGGGTTCTTCATAACCGGCGCATGCCGCCGGCCCTGCGCGTCCGACTCTCAGCCATGATGTTTCTCCAGTTCTTCATCTGGAGCGCGTGGTATGTGACGATGGGGCCCTATCTGCGCGATGTGCTGGCGTTCAGCCCGAGGCAAATCGGCTGGGTGTACAATGCCACGGCTGTGGCGGCCATGATTTCGCCGTTCGCGGTCGGCATGGTCGCCGATCGCTTCTTTGCGGCGGAGCGTGTGATGGCGTGCCTGCACCTGGTCGGGGCTGGGTTCATGTTCGCGGTGTCGCGGGCTGCGAAGTTCGAGGTCTTCTATCCGCTGTTGATCGGCCATACGCTCTGCTTCATGCCCACCGTCGCGCTGGCGAACACGCTGGCCATGAAGCAGATGAGCAGCCCCGGCAAGCAGTTCCCGCACATTGCCCTGCTCGGGACCATCGGCTGGATCGCGGCGGGCCAACTGCTCAATCTGGTCCAGACCAGGGCCATGACCACGCCCATCTCGTTCCAGCTCGCCGCCGGGGTGTCATTGATCGCGGCTGCGTATGCCCTGACACTGCCTCACACGCCGCCCAAGGCGGCCGGGCGGCGGGCGACGGCACGCGAGGTGCTGGGGTTGGACGCGTTGCGAATGCTCAGGGACCCTTCGTTCGCCGTGTTCGTGATCACGGCGTTCCTGTTCTGCATTCCACTGACCCTGTATTGGGGATTCGCCACAATGTTCCTGCAGGACATGGGCGTGGCGAATGTCGTGGGCACGATGACACTCGGCCAGGCGTCGCAGATTGTCTTCATGCTGCTCATGCCGTTCGTCCTGGGACGCCTCGGGGTGAAGTGGGTCTTCCTCCTGGCTCTGCTGGGTTGGGCGATCCGGTATTGCCTGTTTCACCTCGGTTGCGAAGGGGCTGGCGCATGGTCGCTCTACCTGGGCGTGGCGCTGCACGGCATCTGTTACGTGTTCTTCTTCGTGCTGGCCTACATCTACGTCGATCGGGAGGCGCCCGAGGCGATCCGTACCAGGGCGCAAGGGTTCATCTCGCTTGTCACGCTCGGGCTCGGCTTTTTTGTCGGATCGGTCATCGCCGGTTGGACGGTCCAGCACTTCAGCCTCCCGAATGCCGAGGCGATCGCGTCGGGCGAGGTCGCGCGACCGATCACGCTCTGGGGCAAGGTCTGGCTGGCAGGGTCTTTGAGCTGCTTTGTCCTGATGGTGCCGTTTCTCCTCGTCTTCCGCCACGACCGCCAGCGCGCGGGAAGGCGGCGCGGGATTGGGATGAAGTGAGGGCACGGGGCGCCGGGCCTACCCCGGATGGAGACTCCCGCTGGCCGGATCCCCTGACCCGACGCTGTGCTGCTCCCGATGTGAGATTCGCGCCGGCAACCACCAGATGCACTGGCCTTGGTGTCTTGCGCTGTTTCCCGGTTGAAAGCGCCGGCCAGCCGCGGTAAGAGGGAGTCATGGCGCAGGGTCATTCCAAAGCGGATTTCCGCAACTGGCATCTTCACGGTGTGGCCTCAGCCCGGACATTTCGCAGGGCTGAGGGTGATCTGATGCCCGGGCTATGGAGCGAATACCGATGAAGAACGCGTCGAATGCCCTCGCCATGTGTGGCGGAACGCCTGTTTGCGCCGGGTCCTGGCCGCCTTGGCCGGTGTTCGACGACACGGAGCGGCGCCTGCTCAGCAGCGTCCTCGAGTCTGGGAAATGGTGGTTCGGGGAGAGGGTGCGCCAGTTCGAGGCGGAATTCGCGGCATTTCAGGGGGCGGGCCATGCCGTGACATGCACCAACGGCACGACGGCGATCGAGATGGGGCTGAAGGCCCTCGGGGTGTTGCCGGGCGACGAGGTGATCGTGCCGCCGTACTCGTTTATCGCCACCGCCAGCGCGGTCGTCACCGCCGGGGCCATACCCGTGTTCGCCGACATCCGGCCCGACACACTCTGTCTGGATCCGGCGGATATCGCACGCAAGGTCACCCCCCGCACGCGGGCGATCATCCCGGTGCATGTCGGGGGTCGCATTGCCGACATGGAGGGGATCAACGCCGTGGCGCGGGCGCATGGCTTGCGCGTGCTCGAGGACGCGGCGCACGCCTGGGGCAGCCAGTGGCAGGGACGCGGCGCCGGGGTGCTTGGCCAGTGCGGCACGTTCAGCTTCCAGGTCTCGAAGAACATCACGGCCGGGGAAGGTGGGATCCTGGTCACAGACGACGGGGAGTTGGCGGACTTATGCCGCAGCTACACCCACTGCGGGCGGCGGAAAGGGGCGGCTTGGTATGACCACGATTATCTTGGCAGCAACTTGCGGCTGACGGAGTTTCAGGCCGCCATTTTGATCGCGCAGTTGACGCGACTCGATGCGCAGATGCGTCGTCGCCAAGCCGGCGCGTCGATCCTCGATCGCGAGTTGGCCGGGCTTGCCGGAATCCGCCTTCTTGCCCCGGCGCCCCAGATGACGCGGCGCAGCTATCACATGTACATCTTCCGGCTCGACGAATCCGCGCTCGGTGTGAACCGCGACCTGTTCGCCGAGGCGCTGAACGCGGAGGGCGTGCCGGCCTCCGGCGGTTGGTACCGTCCGCTCTACGCCAACGGCGTGTTCCGCAACCCCTCGGGAGAACCGCTTCACGGCATCCGCGCTCCACTCGCCGACCGCGCGTCCGAGTACGCCCGAACCTGCTGTCCGGTGTGCGAACAGGTCTGCCGGGATGCTGTCTGGATACCACAGAACACGCTGCTGTCCGGCGCGGACCGGATTAGCCAAGTCGCCCGGGCGATCAGGAAGGTGGTTGCCAATGCGGAGGCGTTGCGGGTGGAATCGAGGCGCCGCGGGTGCGGCCGGCAATCTGCTGCGGCGCCCTGAAGGCGGTGTATCTGGAGGTTGTCGGCGGGAATCGGGTCCGCGCCAGTGTCTCGAGTTTGCGCCGAAGAGGGGCAATGGGGGTCGCTTGCATTTCTGTAAAGCGCGATTACCTTATGCGCCAAGTTGGAGGAGGGATGGTTCACCCAAATGGCAGGACGAATTGCGTTCACGATCCCGAGCGCCTATGCCGCGTCTTGGGG
>CAYPUR010000088.1:0-17688 GCA_964413865.1 uncultured Verrucomicrobiota bacterium | reverse complement strand
TGTTCGATCGAGGGCATGGTCGACGCCTGGTCGTTGACGAACTTGCTCATCTTCTGAACTTCGGAGACGCTTCGGACATTGTTGGCCGTGGTTGTGGTGGTTTGCACTTCGGGCGGCCCGAACTCGGCGGGCAGAACGAAACCCCGCTGGAGCCGGTAGAATCGCGTCTCTTCGAGCACTTTCGTCGGATCCTTGCTGTCCACGATCCAGATCAGCTCCTCGCCGATTTGGAACTGCAGATTGAGATTGCGCGAAATATAGCGGAGAAACTCGGACAGTTTCACCTGCTTCATGTTCACACTGAGCTTGGTTTGGAAGGCGGGAAGCGACTTGTCGGCGACGAAATTGATCCCTTCGTTCTGGCCGACATTGAAGATGATCGACTCGAGCGTGGCGTCTTCGAGGACGACCGACACTTCCTTCTCGAGGATTTTGGCCATGCGGCCCTGGCGCGACTCGAAATCGAACATCAAGCCCCGCAGGTAGTTCGTGCGTCCGTAGGTCTCGGGGATGTAGGGCGTCGCTTTGATCTGCTGGATGGCGTCCCGCACGTCCTTGCGCGGAGGCAACCCGCGGTCCTTCTTCTCGGTGGCGAGATCCTTGACGGTTGGATTGAAGACCGAGTTGTTGGCCTCGATCGAGCGGATTTGGTCTTCGAGCGCCTGTTCCCGGCTGCGCTCCCGCTGCTGCCGCACCCAATCACGCAAACGGATCGCGGCCGAATCCTGCGGATCCCGCGCCCAAAGGGCCGCAGCCTGCGTTTCGGCCTCCTCCCAACGCTGCTGCTTGGCCAACTCGAAGATGTCTTTGATTTCTTCGTCGTACGAGGGTGTGTAGACAACCTTGGGCACCCTCTTGGCGGGGCCCTTGCTCTTCGATGCAGCCGGCGTGGCTTTGGCCGGTTTGCTCGCGCCGCCAGACGATTGCGTGGACCGGTAACACGAGGTGACCAGCAAGAGCGCCAGCACTCCACAGCCGGCTCGGATGCACCAAGATCCGACAGATTTCGCCATAGTAAGATTCATCGACGCCAGCCCCGGGTTGGCCATTCAGGGCTGACCAGTGCTATTCCTTGCCTATCAGGCGCTTGCCCGCAAGACTAAATCAGAGATTTCGGATTCCGCTCAATCGGTGAGCGGGAATGTCCTGGACACAGTCCGCTGCGTGCCGTCGTGGTCGACGGCTATGGTAACTGTCGGTTGGTCGTCGCCCAGAAAGACCGCGTGAGAGAAGTAGCCGCTCGGGCGCGTGTTTGGGACCGCCTGGCCGTTGACCGTCACTTTCGCCCCCGGCGGGGCCAATCCGCGCAGGTTGACTGCCCTTGGACCGGCCGGCACGACCGTTCCCTCGGGGGGTGAGGTTTGGATGATCAGCCGGGGCTGGGAAGCGATGGCCTCGATCTCCTCGGCGATGGCGCGGCGTGTTTGGATCATGACGCCCGGATCGCGGGTGTAGTCGTGAAACGACCAGATCACGCGGCGGCACAGTTCGAGCGGACGCTGCCGGGGGTCGAGCCAGAACGCGTCTTTGCCGATGTGGCGCTTGATCTCGCGGAGCCGATCCTCGAGAAGGCGCAGGTATTCGTAATCCTCGAGGCCGTCGCGTTGGGCGCTGAACCGGAGCGACCCGATCAGCCCGTCCTTGCCGGGATAGACCATCGCGCGGTCGCCGAGGGGCAGACCATTGCTGATGCCCTGCTCGGTGTAAGGATCGCCCCCGAACTGGTTGAGACCCCAGTGAAGATAGCCGTCGAGGTCGTAGAGATAATGGATCCAGAACAGGACGCGCGCCTTGAGCAACGACTGATCCAGGAAACGGTTGGGGTAGCGTCCGAGCGGGTGGCAACAGACATAGAACCACAGCTCGGCCCCGTCGTGTCGGGCCTGGTCGAATCGCGGGTACCACAGGGAAAGGTGGCTGAGTTTGGGGACATAGACGTCGAGGTCGCCCAGATACTCGGCCTCCACGGCTTCGAGGCATCGAACGCTGGGCGCCACTTCATGGACCCGGTTCACCACGGCCTGATACGAGTCCTCATACCAGACAAAAGGTTCGTCCACGATGCTGGTGACAAACCGGTGTTGCCAGCCGCGCCGCTGGATCACCTTCTCCCAGGCCGCCAGGCGCCGCAGGTTGGGCTCGTCAGGCTCGACCTTGGTGGCCGGGTCGAGAATGTCGCCCGTGCGGCGTCCAACGCTGTGCAGGTGGAGTTGCCGAATGCCGGTCTCGAAGGCGACCTCCGCGTAACGCTCGAGCCGGCTGGTGTCATGGATGTAGCCTTTCTCCGCATCGCCCGACTCGGCGATGCGTCCGATCTCGGTGTTCAGGTCGGTCTGGCGATGGGCTGTCAGGAACTCGGCGAACCGCCGCAGCAACTCCCAGTCGTCGGGCCCGTGCCCCGGGAAACCGGCGCCAGGAAACTGCCACCAGTTGACAACCGACAGATGGCCTTCCTCGGGCACCTCAAAATCCCAGACGCGCAACCTCACCGGCAACTCGACCGAGGCGCCGTCGGCAAGCACGGTCAGACGCCCCTCGTAGTCGCCCCCGGCGGCGTCCTCGGGAATGCGCGCCTCGATCCAAAGCGGTTGGGCCTGCCCGGCCTTCAAAGCGACCGATCGCCCCTCCCAGAACGGGTCCGGGACGCTTGCAGGGGCCTGGACGACCCGCTCATCGGGCGGGATGCTGCTGTTGCGCGTGATGTCGATGTAGCGCACCCACTGCAGCGACACCGCGCTGCTCGGCACGAGGCGGCCCGAGATCCGGTGCCGCAGGTCGCTGATCGTTGCCTGCGCCGCGGCGATGTCCACAGGCGAGGCGCAAACCGCCTGGCCGCTGACAACCTCAAGCCGCGCGCCGGCCAGTTCGAGTAGGGTGTCGCCGGTGCGGCCGGGCCGGGCCGACCGCAGGACTTTGGTGAGCGCATCGCTGGCCCAGAGCGTCGGGAGTGGTGATTCCGAGGCTGCACGGCTTCCGGGAGGCGCGCATGTCAGGAGCAGGCCGATCCAGACCAGCGGCAGGAGGAGGCGGCTCGATCGGCTCGCTCGTTGTTCGAGTCTTCGGGCCCGAACCGGGCGTGGCGGCCCCTGGCTGCGGCGATCGAGTGCGGTGCGCCGCAGAGAGTGAAGATCCTCGAGAAAGCCGATTCTGGCATCTGCTGTGTGCGGGCGCATCGTGTGTTCTCCGATAGGCTGCTGTTAACGCCCCCGAGGGTACGGGCCGTCCGGACTCGACACGAGCAAAAAACCGCCGGCCGTTGCATCTGGTTGTTGTCGGTGTTCCGTCGCCCGGTGGGGGCACCGGGCCTATCACCGGATTGGAATTGCCGGTGCCGCGTGCCCCCACGCGGCGCAAGGACAGACATCGGTACGGACGCGCCCGGGTCATGGGACCCGGCCTGCAAGCTGATGATGCCCATTCTGCAGGCTGCGTGCCCCCACGCAGCGCATACTCGATTTCCACCGACAAACGACAGATGCACTGACCGCCGGCAGAGGGCGTCGAATCGAAAGCGAGAGAGGTGGGAATTGAGTTGCCAGCTTGCCCGATTCCTTCATTTATATACACACAGCAATTGCCGATCCGATCATGCAGGCCATGAATGCCGAAAAGTGTTTACTGCCGATTTGTGGACCCCGGTGGGGACGGGGGAGGACGCCTATGCGGGGTTTGTGGGCGCGCGCTGCATCCATTCTAATCCTCGCTCGTGGGGTCGCCGCATGACGGCGTCTGTGGCACGGTGCGGCAAGGTGGTGCTCGGCCTGGTGTTGCTTGCGGCCGGAGGTTCGGGCCCTGCGTCCGGCGGCGCCTGCGTCGACGTGCCGCTCGTTGCAACGCAACTGCCCCGGCAAGGCCCGGCGGGGCGGCGCGGCGGCGGCACTGGGGCCGGTTTGCCCCACTCAACCCGGTTCGCAGGCGCGCGTCTGGTTCTGGTTTCGCCCTCCGGCGAGGTGCGCGCGCTGTCGGGCGAGTTCGATTCGGCCTGCGATCCGAACGTGTCGTTCGATGCCGGGCGACTGCTCTTCGCGGGCCGGAGGGCGGGGGGCGGACGTTGGCGGGTATGGGAGATGGGATTGGACGGCGGCGATGTGCGTGCGGTCAGCCCGGAGCACATGGATGCCTGGAGCCCGATTTACGTCAGCACTCTGTTCACCCTGGACTCTCCGGAGCCGTGGTTGACGACTGTGTTTGTCGGGATCGAGCCGGCCCGAGGCGGCTTCGGGCGCCCTGCCGTCTCGAGCCTCTACAACATCAAGCTCGATGGGACGGAATTGCGCCGGCTCACCTATACGCCTCACCAGAATCTCGATCCATTCCAGATGTGGGATGGGCGGGTGATCTACTCAGCCGAATCGCGCCCGCATGAACCGGGCCGGACCCTGGGACGGCAGGGGATCTTCGCGATTCATGTCGAGGGGGCTGACATGGAGCTCTACGGCGGGAGAACCGGGGCGTCCATCCAACAGATGCCGTGTGCGACCGAACGCGGGATCGTGGTGTTTGTCGAGCTCAGCTCGGTGTCTCGGGAGAATGGCGGTCAGTTGGCTTGTGTGGACGAACGGCGCCCGCATGTGACCTACAGGCGTCTGAGCCAGGATCCCTTGAAGTCCTTCCTCCATCCCGCGCCGTGGCGGGACAACACGGTGCTTGTTGCGCAGCGGGACGCCGGGGGTGAAGGGACTTGGGGGATCGTGGCCATGGATATCGATCGGGGGCAGACTCACGTGGTTTTCGATACCCCGGAATATGACGAGGTCCAGGCTGTGGCCGTCCAACCGCGTCGGCGGCCGGATGGACATTCCACCGTCGTTGAACCGAGATTCCGCACCGGCACTTTTTACGGCTTGAACTGCTCGATCGCCGACACCATGCGTGAGGCGCATTTGCCGCCGGGCTCGGTGAAGCGGGTGCGTTTTGTCGAGGGCGTGCTCGAGTCTCCTGGTGTTACCGCCGGGAACGAACCCCACTGGCCATTTCCGCCGCGCCGGCTGATCGGGGAGGCCCCCGTCGAGGCCGATGGGTCGTTCAACGCGGAAGTGCCGGCGGACACGCCGCTGCTGCTTCAGACGCTCGATGAGCGCGGGCTCGCATTGGGGACCTGCGGATGGATTTGGGTAAAGCCAAAGGAGACGCGGGGCTGCATCGGCTGTCACGAGGATCCCGAGCGCATTCCGGAGAACGAGTACGTGTTGGCGCTGCGCCGCCCCTCGACCCGGTTGGTCCTGCCACCGCACCAACGCCGGTCAGTCTCGTTCCGGGGCGATGTGGCGCCGCTGCTGCGTCGGCACTGCGCTTCGGCCGAGTGTCACGGCGGCGGGAACACCCCGTTGCATCTGCCGCTGGCGAGCGATTCGTCCGCCGGGGCGGGCATCAAGGAGAGTTATGCGGCATTGATGGCACCGGCGGAAGCGTGCGTGCGTCCAGTGTCAACGGCGCCGCTGCCCGGCCGCTACGTGGACGCCGGGCGTGCTCGGACCAGTTGGCTGATCTGGCAGTTGGCCGGCCAGAACACGGCCCGTCCGTGGGACGACACGGCGATGGATGCCCCGGGCGGGGCCCGCGAGGTCAGGCAGATGCCTCCGGCAGGCGCGGGCGATGCATTGCGCGCGGAGAGCGTTCGGACGATCATTCAATGGATTGATCTGGGGGCCCCGCTCGATCCGGTGGGAGGGACGGCGCCGGCCGAGGCGGCGGCGCAGGATCAAGCGCATCCGGCGGCTGTTGGACAATCAGGAACGTGATGCGAAGCATGGTCCTATGAAGAGCTTGAGCACGGCCCGCCGATTCCGGGGCGTTTGGCCGGCGGCGTTCGTTACGGGGCTGCTGTTTGTCCTCAGCGCCGCCGAACCTCCGTGGCCGACGTTCACCGACGTCACCGAATCGGCTGGCCTGGGGTTCAAGCACAGCCTGGGCGACCTGGACATGAACAACATCGCCGAAGCCACGGGGCCCGGCGGAACGCTGTTCGACTATGACAATGACGGCTTCATCGACATCTATTTCGTGAATGGACGATGGCATCCGGACATCAGCGACAACCGCGGGCGCTCCCTGAAGGGCAAGCTTTGGAACGCGCTTTATCGCAACAACGGCGACGGCACATTCACGGACGTGACGGAGAAGGCCGGAGTCGCCGGGGACGAGGACAGTTACGGCATGGCGGCGTCCGCGGCGGACTACGATCGCGACGGCGATCTGGATCTCTATGTCTGCAATTACGGCCGGAGTCTTCTCTATCGGAACAACGGCGACGGCACGTTTGCCGATGTGACGGAGAAGGCGGGCGTGAGCAGTCCGGGCTGGGCGCTGGCGGCTCCTTGGCTGGACTACAATCGCGACGGGCTCCTGGATCTCTTCGTGGTTCATTACCTCGACTATGACAAGGGGGCCTTCCAGCGCACGGGGGCCTACTACAAGGCCGACAATTTCCCGGGACCGCTCTCCTATCCCGGCCAGCCCGATCACCTCTACCGCAACAATGGCGACGGGACGTTCACTGAAGTGACCCGGGAGGCGGGCCTTTGGGAACCGACCGGGCGCGGCATGGGTGGCGTAGCGTGCGATCTCGACGGGGACGGCGACGTCGACATCTACGTCACCAACGACGCGATGCCGAACAACTTCTGGGTGAACGACGGCACAGGGCGCTTCAAGGACCTGGCAGCCGAGACCGGGACTGCCTTCGGCGAGGGGGGCCAGGGCGTATCGTCCATGGGGCCCTTTGTCGCGGATGTGGATCGGAACGGCCTGTTGGACCTGCTGATTCCCGACATGGGATACAGCTCTCTGCTGTTCCAGACGAAGCGCGGTTTGTTCATGGATGTCACCGCCCAGAGCGGGGTGGCTCTGTTGTGCGGTCAGTACACGGGCTGGGGCGGCCTGTTGAACGACTACGACAACGACGGGTACGTCGACCTGTTCATCGCCAACGGCGATCCCCATCACCTTTACATCGAGGAATCGGTCCTGGCGCGTTGGGATGGCCGAAGCCGGTTCGTCGACATGGCCCGGCAGTCCGGCGACTTCTTCGACCACAAGCACGTCGGGCGGGGCGCCGCCTTTGCCGACTTCGACAACGACGGCGACATCGACATCCTGATGCACGTGCTCGATGACACGCCGCGCCTGCTCCGCAACGACGGCGGCAACCGGCGCAACTGGCTCAAGGTGGTGCCCCTGCACAAAGACACCGCCGTGGCCGCTCTGGGCAGCACCGTCACCGTCAAGGCAGGCGCGATGACCATGATTCAGCCCGTTATGGGCGTGAACGGTTATCTCACCAGCAGCGACCCGCGCCCGCACTTCGGCCTGGGCAGGGCGGACCGCGCTGATTCGGTGGAGATCGTCTGGCCGGACGGGAAGAAACAAGCCCTGGACAACGTGCGGGCGAACCAGATATTGAGCGTCAGGCAAGACCAGGCGCGATGAGATTCGAGGCATTCCTGAACACACCATGACAACCTGCTGGAATGGAATTGCCATGCTGGCGCTCGGCCTGGGCGCCTGGTCCGTGGCTGCGGTCGGAGCCTCGAAGGGTGCCGGCAAGGACCCGATCTTCATCGGCGTCCAGGCGTGCGGGGCCTGCCACGAGGGGCCGGAGAGCGGACATCAATTCAGCAAGTGGCGCCTGAGCGCCCATGCCAAGGCCTATGCCTCTCTCGCGTTGCCCGAGTCCAAGGAGATCGTCCGCCTCAGCGGGATCACCGAGGAACCCCAGAAAGCCCGGATGTGCCTGGGCTGCCACGCTGCCGCCGGGGACGCTGAAGACTGGGAGAAGGTCGAGAGATTCCATATCGAGGATGGCCTGCAGTGCGAGGCGTGTCACGGGGCGGGAAGCGAGTACGCGCCCGAGGACATCATGCGGGACCGCGAGAAGGCCATGATGCGCGGGCTCAAGATGCCGCGGAAGGACGATTGCATGATCTGCCATCGCGCCAAGGGCTCGCACGATGCCGTGCTGACGAAGAAGCCGTTCGACTTGGACGCCGCCTGGCAGGCCATCGCGCATCCGACGCCGAAGGGTCGTGATGTGACTCCGACAGACCAAGCGGCCGCCGCGCAGGCCGCCGGCCCGTTCAAGCACACGGGTGTCATGGCATGCGCCCGATGCCACGCAGGCCCGATGATGGGATTTCAGTTCAGCAAATGGCGCATCTCCAGTCACGCCCGCGCCTATGCGTCCCTGGCGACACCCAGGGCCCTCGAACTGGCAGGCGAGGCCGGCGTGAAGGGCGATCCCCAGCAGGCCGATCAATGCCTGAAGTGTCACACAACCGGGCACGGTCTCGCCGCGGAGGGCTTTCTCGACGGCTTCGATGCGCGCGACGGCGTGCAATGCGAAGCGTGCCACGGGCCGGGCAGCGAGTATTCGCCCGAAGCGGTCATGCTCGACAAGGGCGTGGCGCGCGGGAATGGGTTGTGGGACGTGAGCGCCAAGACCTGCCAGCCATGTCACGAGGACGCTCACGGGAAGCCGTTCGATTACAAAGGCGCGCTCAAGACGATTGCGCATCCGACCTCGCCCCCCCCGGCGGTCGGCCTGGAGGAACCGGTCTACAAGAACCCGATGAACCTGGCGCTGACGCCGGACGGCAGGGAGCTCTGGATCACGTGCGAGGCCGCCGGCTCCGTCATTGTCGTCGAGACCGCTGCCCGCGCGAAGGCGGCGGAAATCGCGGTTGGCGGCCAGCCAAACGACATCTGCTTTTCGCCAGACGGAAGGCGGGCGTTTGTGTCCAATCGGCTGGACGACAGCGTTTCCGTGCTGGACGTGGCGGCGCGGGCGGTGATCGCCACCGTCGCGGTGGGCGACGAACCGCACGGGGTGCTTGTGGATCGTCGCGGGCGGTTTCTCTACGTGCTCAACACATCGATCGACAGCATTTCGGCGATCGACCTGGCCACTCTCAAGGAAACCAAACGGCTCAGCGCGTCCCGGTCCCCGTGGTCGCTCGCCGAATCTCCGGACGGCCAGGCGATCATCGTGACGCACGCCCTGTCGCGGATTGTGCCGGATCGCACCCCGTCGATGAGCGAGGTGACGGTGATCGATCCCGAGCGGGCGATGGTCGAGGACCGCCTGGTGGTGCGCGCCGCGAATCTGCTGCAAGGCGTGGCCTGGCACCCGAGCGGCGAGTACGCCCTGATCACCCTGCTGCGGACCAAGAACCTGGTGCCCATGACGCGGATCAACCGGGGGTGGACGATCTCGAACGGGCTGGGCGTCCTGTGGCGGGACGGCGCGATCGACCAGGTGCTGCTGGACCAGAACCACATCTGTTTCCCCGATCCCGCGGACGTCTGCATCACGCCCGACGGCCGGCACGCGCTGGTCACCAGCAGCAGTCTGGATCGCGTGGCCGTGGTCGATTTGTCAAAGCTCGTGGGGATGCTCAAGGCCTCGACTCCGGCCGAGCGGGCGCGGGTCATCCCCAACCACCTCGGGAAGCCGTCCGAGTTTCTTGTCGCGCATCTTCCGGTGGGCGCCTGTCCCAAGGGCATCGTCTGTTCGGCCGACGGATCGGCGGCGTATGTGGCGAGCATGCTGGACGATTCGGTGACCGTGCTCGATCTGAGAACGTTCGAGGCCGCGGGCCGGATCGACTTGGGCGGGTCCAAGGAACTGAGCAAGCGGCGACGCGGCGAGCGGCTGTTTCACAGCGCCGACATCACATTTCGGCGGCAGTTTTCGTGCAGCAGTTGCCACCCGGATGGACACATCGACAACATTGTCTACGACATCGAGGATGACGGCATCGGGATGGGGCCCATCGACAACCGAACTCTGCGGGGGGTCAACGACATGGCGCCTTACAAGTGGATCGGCATCAACCCGAGCCTGAAGCGGCAATGCGGCCCGCGTCTGGCGGTGTTCATCACGCGCATCCAGCCCTTCACGCCGGAACAACTGACCGATCTGCATTACTACTTGTGCAGCATCCCGCGTCCCCCCAACCGCTATCGCAAGCTGGGGCAGGATCTCACCGCAGCCCAGCGCCGCGGCAAGGCCATTTTCGAGCGCACGCGGGACAACAGCGGCAATCTCATCCCGGTCGGGAACCGCTGCAACACCTGCCATCCGCCGCCCCTCTACACCGATGGGAAAGTCCACGATGTGGGCACCCGGTTCGCCTACGACCGCGACAGCAGGTTCGACGCGCCGCATCTGCACAACATCTACGATTCGGCGCCTTACCTGCACAACGGCATCGCACCGACTCTCGAGGAGATCTGGACCAAATACAATGCGTACGACAAACACGGCGTGACCAACGACATGACCAAGGACCAATTGAACGACATGGTTGAATACCTGAAAACTCTCTAGTGAACCGCGCCTCAGACCAATGTCCGTCATGAGCATTATGAAAAGTCTGTGTGTTATCCTGCACTCCTTCCGCTCCCCCGCCGCGCGCGCCGTGCTGCTTGCCTTGTCTCTTCTTCCCGTTCGCGCGTTCGCCGGCGAGCCCGGCCCCGCCGCCACCCCAGCCAAGTCCGGTCTGCCCTACGTGTACACCGAGTGGGAGCATTTGACCGTCGAGGACGGCCTGCCCAACGACCACATCTTCGCCATCAAGGCGGATGGCCCGCGGGTATGGATCGGCACCGAGAACGGGTTCGCGCTTTATGACAAGCCCACCCGGAAAGTGCGGTCGTGGAATGAAAAGGACGGCCTGCCGTGGCGAGTTGTTGCCGGCATTGATGTCGATCCGCGGACGGGCGAGATTTGGCTGGCGCTCTTTGGCGGCGGACTGGCGCGATTCAGCGC
Source organism: uncultured Verrucomicrobiota bacterium (assembly GCA_964413865.1). Classification (GTDB taxonomy): domain Bacteria; phylum Verrucomicrobiota; class Verrucomicrobiia; order Limisphaerales; family J093; genus MWFF01. The sequence goes on along the minus strand of CAYPUR010000088.1, from coordinate 6,920 downwards.
CGGGCGATTCGATCACTACCACCAGCTCAACAGCGGCCTGGTCAATGACGTCGTGTACGGCGTGGCCGTGATTGGCGATGAGGTCTGGGCTGCCACGACCGCCGGCGCCAGCCGCTACAACACCGTCAAGGACAAGTGGGACATCTACACCGAACAGAACGCCCCGATGGAAGAGATATGGAACTACGGTGTCAGCGCCCGCGATGGGAAGGTGTTTTTGGCGGTCTGGGGCAGCGGCATCCTCGAGTTCGATCTGGCGACCGAGCGGTGGAAAAACTATGTGGATCCGGATGGGGAGATGGAGATTGACCTCTATCGCGATGACGGCATCCCTCATGTGATCACCACGGGAGTCAGCTATGTGGACAAGATCCTGTGGGCATCGACCTACTTCGGGGCATGCCGTTACGACGGACGGCACTGGCGCGGTTTCTTCACGCACGAGGGCGGCACCCCGAGCGATTTTAACAACGCCGCCCGCGGCCGCAGCGCCCACGAATGCTGGTATTGCACCGACAAGGGCGTCGGCGCCATCGTCGATTTCGAGACCGACACGTGGGTGGTTTACAGGATGGACCCCGACACCCACGAGGGGATCGCAGAGATCCGCCGGGCCGGCAAGCTTCTCCAGACCGTGCGTTCCCCGCGCGGCATTCCGCACAATTACGCCCTGTGGGCCGATTTCGACGGGAACGACGTCTGGGTGGGGACGTCCAAGGGGCTGGGTTGGGCGCGGGGCGCGGACTACTACCCGCGGCTCAAGTCCGATTCCCCGCAGCCGGCTCCCGCAAACACGAGCCCGTGAATCGAATCCGGAGGCTTTCAAGTGAACCGCAGTCATTGAGACAGAAAGACGCGCTATGAACACCCTTGGCTCTTCTCGCGATCCGCGCCTGGGCATTCGCCTGGCGTCGGTGCTGATCCTCGTCTGGTCGATGAACCGGGCTGTCGCCGCGGTGGGCGGGGCGCCGGAGGGTGCTGCGACGCCGGAGGCCCCTGTGAAGCCGAGCATCGACGAGGTTCTGCGGCTGATCGATGTGGGGCCGTATCACGTGCCGCCGCTGCCGCTGATGACCAATCAGAACTACGCGAAGTCTTCGGCCGACGTCGAGCCGTTCGGGGCGGTCAAGCCGTTCAAGGAGCATTTCCTGACGCAGATGGAGTATACCGGTCCAGGTCGGGCGATCCCGGAACCTGAGCATGTCGAGAGCGTGAAGATCGGGTTTCTGGGGCCGATCATGCCGACGGTTTCGGTGGCGACGGGCGGCAAAAGCCACGAGGAAGTGCTGGGGATTGCGATGCTGCGGGGCTGCCGCCTGGCGATCGAGCACGCGAATGTCCAGGGCGGATACCACCGGCGCAAGATCCCGTTCGAGCTGGTGGTGCGCAATGACAACGGCCTGTGGGGCGCCTCGGGCAACGAAATCGTGAGCATGGCGTACAAGGACCACGTGTGGGCCATTCTTGGGACCATCGACGGCGCCAACACGCACATTGCCATTCGTGTGGCGCTCAAGGCCGAGCTGCCGATGATGACGACGGGCGATCTGGATCCGACCTACATCGAGACCAACATTCCCTGGGTCTTTCGGAACATCAGTGACGATCGGCAGCAGAACTACCTGCTGGTGGATTACCTCTTCCGCAAGCTCCATTGCCAGCGCGTCGCCATCATCCGCTCCAGCAACCGCTACGGACGGTTCGGCGTGCGGGAGATTCGCGATGGCAGCCGCCGGCTCGGACGTCCTGTTGTGATCGAAATGGCCTACCGGGTTGGAGAGGCCGACTTCACCATGCAGCTCGAGCGGATCCGCGAAACCCAGCCCGACGCTCTCATCCATTGGGGCAACGCCGTCGAGGGCGCCCGTGTGTTGAATCAGATGCGCGCGATGGGGCTGCGCCAGCCCTTCCTGACCTGTGACCGATGTGTTTCTGACGAATTCGTCCGTCTGGCCGGTGCGAACGCCGACGGTGTCATTTGCACTTACCCCTGGAACCCGACCCGCGAGGATTCCAAGCTCGAGGTTTTTCGCAAGGCCTTTCGCGAGCGTTGGGGCGCCGAGCCGGACACCTATGCGGCCCACGCCTACGACGGCATGAACATGTGCATCTGGGCCATTCAGACCGCGGGCCTCAACCGCGCCAAGATCCGCGATGTTCTCGCCCATCGTCCGGATCCATTCCCCGGTGTCACCGGCGATATCCCCCTGAGCGCCACTCTCGACGACGCCGGCGATGTGTTCCTGACACGGCACGAAAACGGCCAGTGGAAATACTACTCCCGCGAGGACTGGGAGATCCCACGCGGCAGGGTCGTCAACACCATGCGCGTCGAGCGGGAGCAGACCAGTGCCCCGTGAAAGCCGCTTGAACTCCGACACCCGAGTTCCGGACGGCCCGCGACGGGCAGCCCTGGAAGTCCCCGATCGCGGAGCGTGCCCCGGTGCTGCGCAGGCCCTCTGTCGCCGCTCGGCACCCGTGGTCAACTGCGCCCTTCGCCTGTTTTTGGCCTTCTTGCTGTGCGGCGTTTTCGGGCGCCCTGCCACCTTGGTCCCAGCAGCCGATTCGGACCAATCGATTCCGATCCAGCCCAAGACAACACAGCGGCCCTTTCTGAATCTGCGCGACGCCACACTCGGCTACCATGGTCCCGACGGAGAGCGTGTCGATCTGGCCGAGTACCGCATCGGCTGGTTCGGACCGACCAACCTGGATCACGCGTTGGGCGGCGACCTCTGGTGGGCTGCCACCCTGGCCGTCGAGGAGGCCAACTCAGGACGCACCGCCCGCCCGCCCAATCTGCAACCCCCGATCCACCGTCTCAAATCCCCCGCTTCGAATTCGCTCCCATTCCGTCTTGTGGCGCGGTGGTCGGAGAATGTCTGGGGCACGGGTGTTTCCCAGCTCGCGCGGATGGTTTACGAGGAGCGGCCCATTGCCGTGATCGGGTCCGTCGATTCGGCAAGCACGCATCTGGCCGAGCAGGTTGTCGCGAAGGCGAATCTTCCCCTGGTCAGCCCTATTGCGACGGATCCATCGGTCACGCTTGCTGGCGTGCCGTGGATGTTCTCCTGCGCCCCATCCGACCGCGCGATTGCGCCGGTGCTGGTCGACGCTGTGCTGCGGACACTCGATTCTGCTCGGGCCTTGAATGCGGGGATTCGGGGGCGATCCGGAACCGCGGAGGGCGCGACTCCAACGGCAGACCGGGCCGCCTCTCGTGCATCGGGCACGGGGGGGACTTCGACCGTGGCGGAGCAGGGCAGGGGGTCGAGGTTGGCCCTGCTGACGGTGACGGATCACGAGTCACGGATGACTGCGCGCGAGCTTGTGCGTGAGTTTGCCCGGCGCCGGCGGGTGCCGGATTTTCGGTTCGAGGTGCAGCCGGGCGCTGAGAACCTTGAACGCCAGCGGGCCGCGATCGAGGAGACGAGGCCCGACGTCATCCTGATCGTGGCCGGAGCCGAGGATGCGGCCCGTTTGGTGCGCGCGCTGAGGGGATCAGCGGTTCGAGAGCAGGAATCGGCGCCGGGGTGCGGGCCAGCAGAGGCACGCCGTGATGGCGCGGGCGGCTGGCCGGGGCCTGTAGTGTTCGGCAGCCAGTCCATGGGCCGCACCCAATTCCTGGAGATCGTCGGGCCGGCGGGCGAGGGAGTCCGATTTCCCCGGCTCTGCATCGTCGATCCCACGGACGCAGACACCGCGTCGTTTATCGAACAGTTTACGGCGGCGCGCCAGCACCCTCCCGATTGCGCTGCGGTCCTCGCTTACGACGCCACGCGCCTCCTGCTCGAAGCCATCCGGCGCGCCGGTCCGAGCCGTGCGGGCGTGCGCAACGCGCTGGCGGCGATTTCGCCCTGGCAGGGAATCGGCGGGATCTTCAGTTTCGACGGCACCGGGCAGAACAGCCGGACGAATATCGCGATGGCTGCTGTGCGCGGCGGGCGCATCGTATGCGCGGACGAATCGGGGGCTAGACGTCTTCCCAGTCTTTGAGCCATTGGTAATCGGCCGGCAGGACCTTGGACTTGGCAGTGTGCGGGGTGACGGCGACGTCCACGACGCTCGGGTAGGTTTCGATTATCGACCTGATGTGCGGTCGGTCATGAGAGGAGAAGCCGCTGAACAGCGCTCTCCCCTGTTTCTTGGCGGTCTCGAGCGCCTTCGTCATTTCGTCCACCTCGGGCGCCGGGGTTTCCGCATTCCGGTGCGGCGGCTCTACGCCCTGCAAATGGCGGATGAAGAAATCGCGCATGCGCCGCTGATAGTACTCGCCGCCTGAGCCATGGCCGCCGTTGGGGACGATGAGCAGATCAAAGTCCTTGTTCGCCCGGACGAGCGCGTCGACGAAGCGCAGCGTGGACTCGGGCGGCACGTTGGTGTCCATCTCGCCCACGACCAGGAACAGGTGGCCCTGAAGCCGGGCCGCATGCTCGATGTTCGAGGACTCGGCGTACTGGGGCCCGACGGGATAACCCATCCACTGCTCGTTCCACGAGGCCTTGTCCATGCGGTTGTCATGGCATCCGCAGTTCGCCACCGCGGCCCTGTAAAAGTCGGGATGAAACAGAACTCCACCCGCGGCGTTTTGGCCGCCGGCGGATGTGCCGTAGAGTCCGACGCGATTCACATCGTAGTAGGGGTACTTCGCGGCGATGGCCTTGTGCCAGAGGATGCGATCCGGGAATCCGGCGTCCTTGAGATTCCGCCAACAGATGTCATGAAACGCCTTGGAACGATTGGCTGTTCCCATGCCATCCACCTGGACGACGATGAAGCCCGCATCGGTCAGAGCGCGGAACCGGGGCACGGGCGAGAAGCTCTTTGGCACGTAGGAACTCTGCGGTCCGGCGTAGATCTGCTCGATGACGGGGTACTTCCTGGCCGGATCGAGATTCCGCGGGCGGCAGACGATCCCCCAGATGTCGGTCTGGCCGTCGCGGCTTTTGGCCGCGAAGACCTCGGGCGCCTCCCACCCGCTGCTCTTGAGTTCCGAGATGTCGGCCTCTTCGAGCAGGCAGACCAGTGTGCCATCGAGAGCGCGCCGCAGTTCGCTCACCGGCGGTCGATCCACACGGCTCCAGCAGTCGATGTAATGCGCGCGGTCGGGCGAAAACTCGATCGTGTGTGTGCCGTTCCCTTCCGTCAAAGCCACCAGGCCGGTCCCGTTGAAGTTCACGCGGTAATGGTGGATGAGGTAGGGATCCTGGCCGGGGTTGCGCCCGCTGGCCCGAAACCAGACCTGCCGCGCCTGTTCGTCGATGCGATCAATGCCGCGGACAACCCAATCGCCCTGGGTGATGGGGTTGCGAACCCGGCCTTCGTTGACATCGACCAGGTACAGATGCCGCCAGCCATCACGTTCCGACGCATAGACGATCTCATCCGACTCTTCCAACCAGTTCACAGAGGCGAGGTCCAGGTTCTCCGTGTGAGCGGTCCAGATGAATGTATCCGTGCGCTCGTCGATGATGGTCCGCGTGTTGCCGGTGGCGCACTCGGCCTCGATGAGCCTCAGGCGCTGGTGTCCGCGGCCCACCTGCTGCCACGCAAAACGCCGCCCCCCCAGGCGCCACCTCAGACGCGGCGATTCCCATTCGTGCTCGAAAGTGTCGACTTCGGGCTTGATCTGGCGGCGCGACGCGACGTCGAAGATGTTGAGTTGGTGCTTGGCGAACCGGTCGCCGGGCAATGCGTAGGGACGCGACTCGAATTGCGCCCGGCCGCCGGCGCGCGGCGAAGACCGAATCAGATAGACCTCCTTCCGATCGCCCGGCTCGACCCGCCAAGCCACCAGCGCCTTGGAATCCGGCGACCATTCGAGTCCGCGGTACGCGTTGCCTTCCCGGCCGTCCTCGCTCAGGCGGATCTCCTCGCCGTCTTCGGCGCGCACATACACGTTGGCCTCCTTGACGAAGGCGGTCCATTGGCCGTCGGGCGAGCGGTCCGTGCTCCCGCGCCGTTCTCTCGCGCGCAGGGGCGGCGACGAGGGCGGTTGGGGACGCGCGCTGGTGATGAACGCGGTGTCCGGGCGATCGGCGGCCTCGAACACCGCGATCGTGCCACCCTGCTCGTTCGCCACAAGCCAGACGTGTCCGCTGTAGGTATGCTGCACCCTGCGGCTGCGGGGCGGGACAGTGCCGTAGCTTTGGCGGGCGCCCTCGTCATTCAGCCAGAAAAGCTGCACCTCGCGATCGAGGCGGTTGTCGAAGGTGATCTCGGTCTCCGGCCCGGTCCGGGCCGAGGGCCGCTCGCGGTCGCCGGCCGGCAGGCCTTCAGATGGCGGCTCGGCTTCTTGAGCGGGTGCAGCCTGCACCGTGCCGGTCGCGAGGTCGAGGGACCAGGTCTTCGAGGTGCCCACCAACTGCACGGTCAGGCCGTCGGGCGAAAACCGGAGTTCCCCGATCGACACGATCCCGTTGGCGCCGTCCCCGGCGATTTGGCGCGCGACCGACTCATGATCGAACGCAGGCGCCCGCGTGCCGAGCGTCGCATCCACGACAATGAACTCGCGGCCGTCGGCGAGGTCGTTTCGGTACCAGAAGCGTGTGTTGTCCGCGAACCAGTGGGGCACGACCCTTGCCCGATACACTCCGGGCATCCGGCCAGTGGCGCGCCCGCCGCGTTCCCGTCGCTGCCGCTGTTGCTGGGATTGCTGTTGCGGAGGGGCGGTGCGGTCCAGGCAGGCGGGCGAATCCGCCGTGGGCGCATCTGTATCGAGGGCGGGCGCTGGTGCGGGCACGGCTCCCCATGCCAGGACGGTTTCCAAGCCCACAAGGACAGCCAGACATCGTGCGAGATCGATCATATCGCGTCGTCGTTGGTGTCGGGAGTGTGGCGGAGACTGCGGCAGCGGTCAACGACCGCAGCGTCAACGACAGCAGTTCTCATTTTGCGTGGAGGGCCTTGACGCCGGGTGA
>CAYPUR010000087.1:0-17920 GCA_964413865.1 uncultured Verrucomicrobiota bacterium | reverse complement strand
CCGAACTTCTTCTCCATCTGGAGCGCGGCCACATCCACCACGTCGGTCTTCTGCGGCTTCTCCCCGCGGGCGATGATGCCCTTGGCCAGCAGGTAGGTGTCGTACACGAACCCGTTGGTGGTGCCGGCCCGGACCAGCGATTCGCTGGTGTAGATCGGGATGCCCCGGTAGGTGCGGATAGTCCACGGCCCGCGGCTGGCTTTGTCGAAGCTGGTCTCATCGGCTAGTTCGAGCGCGGCCAGGATCGTGGGATGGAGCCAGAGAGCGCCGTCCATGAGGTCGTCGGCCAGTTCGCCCATGAGGCTCTTGGCGTGGATGAACAGTTCGATGCTCATCAACTGGTCGGCAGTCGCCCCGTCGCCCGACTCATCGAAGGCGTCCACGCGAACCGCCAACAGCGGAGCGGCGACACCGAACGCGCCTGCGGAACCGAACGCCCCGCGGACCATCGCGAGCAGGGTCTTCTGTCGTTGCTTGAGCCGGCGCTGGACCATCTGGGCGGTGATCTCGCCCACGGGGTCTTCGCCCGAGAGTTGAGCCGCGAACGCCGTGGCCGAGCTTTTGCACACCCGGTTGCAGGCAACGGCCTTCATCTGGCCGGACGTGATCTTGTTGTCCACGACCGGCTCGGCGTTCTCGACCTGGATCTCATCGTCCTGGTCGGTGATGTCCTTGAAGAAGGGGATCATCGCGACTTCGCCCGGCCCGGATGCGAGTTCCGCGGCTTTGGGGTTATCGACGACGACGCCCGAATTGAACAGGATCGGGAAGGTGGCCTGCTTCTCCCGCATGGTTTGAAGCCAAATATCGGGAATCCAGAGGTCACTGATCGTGGTAGGCATAGGTTGTCGGAGTTGGGAGTTGGGAGATCGGAGATGGGGTTAACGGTTGGCGGTCAGTTCGGCGAGTGAACCGACGCCCTTGGCCGCCAGCACGCGCTGGGTCGGCGTCAGATCGGCGTCGGCGGCGGGTTGCTTGTGCTCGGCGGCTTTGGCGCGCAGGCCCAGCTTCTGGACCTCCGCCGCCACCGCCGCGTTGAAGTCGGCCATCTTGGCGGTCAGTTGGGCGTTCTCGGCCTTCAGCCGCGTCAGTTCCTCGCCTGCCACCTTCGCGGCGATCTCGAGGACCTCGACCCGCTTGGCGAGTTCATCGGCCCGGCCCGCTAGGGCCTCGGCGCGTTGGGTGGCCTCGGCGGTCCGCTGGTCGGCCTGGCCGGCGAGGCCCTGCGCCGTTTCGAGCAGTTCGGTGGCGGCGGTCAGTTCCGCCGTCAGCCGCTGGTTGTCGGCGGTGAGCCGTTCATTGGTCGCCAGGATGTCTTCCTGGTCCGGGATTTCGATTCGTTCAGACATGATTCGTGCCTTTTACCCTTATGCGCGACGCTCAGGTTTTTTCGCGTTGGCGGGTCAGACGGCGGCTGACAGACCGGGCGAAAGCGAGGTCACCCACTGAATCCACCAGCCCAGCGTGACGCGCCTGATGCCCATCGAACACCTGGCCCTGCATGGCCTCCGCGGGAATGCTCGAACGGGCTCTTTGAATGTCCCCCTTGAAGACATCGAAAGTACGCTGTGCCTGGCGGGTGAACTCGGCGGCGTGGTCATCGGTGACGGGCGCCCCCGGCATCCCCGCCGCCTTGAACGTCCCCTCCTTGTTGGTGAACACCTTCACCTCGATGCCGGCGTTGGCCAGCATCCGGTGAAAGTCCACCACCGACACGTAGGCCCCGATGCTGCCCACCATAAAGGGGTCAGTCCCGGAATTCAGGAACGTGACCCACCCGCAGCCCCCAGCGGATGTCGGAAGCGGCTTTCCTGGGTCGGTGCAGCGGGCATTTTCTCGTGTCGGCGTAGAGCTTCATTTCTTGAGTGCGGTGATCTCAAGCACGGCTTCGCCCGCGTGCGCTGGAGAAGGCCGGTTGGGTGGCCGAACACCAGTGCGCCGACCTACCGCACCGGCAGTTCGTCTTCACGAATCAGGCCGGACAACCGTTGACGGAGAGCTGTGCGGGGGGCATTTTGACCGGACTCATGATGCAGTTGCAGTACAACGCGGCCAACCAACGCACGCGCCGGACCGACGCCGACGGCACGTACTGGGTGTACGGGTGCAACGCGCTCGGGCAGATTATCTCGGGGCGACGCTATTGGGCGGACGCTACTGCGGTAGCGGGGCAGCAGTTCGAGTACGGTTTTGACGACATCGGGAACCGTAAGAGCAGCGGCGGGCGGGCGTCGGCGGTGGGCAGTTACACGAACAACCTGCTCAGCCAATTCACGGAGCGCGGGGTGGCGCCGACTGTGGACGTGCTGGGGTTGGCAAACCCGACGACGGATGTGACCGTGGGGATTCAAGGGGGAACGACGTACAATGCCAGCCGCAAGGGCGAGTACTTCCATTCCCCGCTTTCGGTGGCGCACACATGGGACGGGGAGAACCGCTTGGCTCAGATGCTGCGGGACACGGCCACGCCCAGCGGCGCCCGGCAGAAGCTGGTGTTTGAGTTTACGCCCCAGAACCCGTTCTCCGAAGTCTTCTTGGGAGAAACCTTGGGCGGGGAACACGTTGGACCTGGAAGCCGTCTGCTTGCCGCGGGTGCATTGCTACCTGGCGGCTTCGCAGTCAAGAAAGTCGTCGGCAAGACGGTCACGGCCTGCTGCGGCAAGGTGACGATCTGCCTGTTCATCCAGCGCCATCATTTGATTCCGCAAGGAAAGCGATACGCCAACAATCCCCTAATCAAAGCTGCGCGGGCTGATCTCGAAAATGACGTCGTCAATCACATCGACCTTATCAATCATTCAGGGTGCCTTGCATGACTGATAGTGTTTTTTATAGATGCTGTTTCACAGTAACAATTGTTACAATCATAAAAGGAAAGGACAATGAACGCATGCAAACCGCTTCGTACAATCCGTATCAGGTAGCGCAATCCCAGTTTGACAAGGTAGCTGGCATATTGGAACTCGATGATGGCGTGAAGGAGCTTTTGCGCCAGCCGATGCGTGAATATCATTTCACCATTCCGGTGCGCATGGATGACGGCAAGATAAAAGTATTCAAGGGTTTCCGCGTGCAGCACAACGATGCGCGCGGTCCTGCAAAGGGAGGCATTCGCTTTCACCCGATGGAGACCATCGACACGGTCCGCGCGTTATCGCTTTGGATGACATGGAAATGTTCCGTAGTAGATATCCCGCTAGGCGGCGCCAAGGGCGGCGTCATCTGCGACCCGCACCACCTCAGTCTTCGCGAGCAGGAGCAGATCTGCCGCGGCTGGATACGTCAGGTCGCTAAAAACGTCGGCCCGGTAAGCGACGTGCCTGCACCGGACGTGATGACCAACGGCCAGCACATGCTCTGGATGCTTGACGAGTTCGAGATGATTCACGGCGGCCGCTATCCCGGTTTTATCACCGGTAAACCGGTAGGCATGGGAGGATCCCTTGGCCGGACCGAAGCGACCGGATTCGGTGTTATCTTTGTCCTGCGCGAAGCGCTCAAGGTTCTGGGGCTTCCCCCTGAAAAGAGCACCGCCAGCGTGCAGGGTTTCGGCAACGTGGCGCAATACGCGGTGCAACTCTACACCCAGCTGGGGGGCAGGATCGTGGCAATTTCCTGCTGGGACCAGGCAGACAAGGCCTCATACACCTACCGCAAGAAGAACGGCGTCAGCGTCGATGAGCTGCGAGGGATTTCCGACAAGTTCGGCGGGATCGACAAGAAGCGGGCGCAGGAACTCGGATACGAACGGCTGCCGGGCGATGCGTGGCTGGAACAGGACGTGGATATCCTCATTCCGGCGGCGCTTGAGAACCAGATCAATGCCGGCAACGTCCAGAAAATCGCGAGAACAGTGAAAGTCATTGCTGAAGGGGCGAACGGTCCCACAACTCCCGAAGCGGATGAGGTGATAAAACAGCGGGGCATTTACGTATGCCCGGACTTCCTTACGAATGCAGGCGGAGTGACCTGCAGCTATTTTGAGCAGGTGCAGTGCAACATGAACTACTTCTGGGAAAAAGATGAGGTGCTTGCCAAGTTGGACGCCAAGATGACTTCGGCTTTCACGGCGGTAAACGATCTCGCCATGCGCAGGAAGCTCTATATGCGTGACGCGGCCTATGTGATCGCCATCAGCCGAGTGGCTGAAGCAGTAAAGCAGCGCGGTTGGGCGTAACCTCCGGACATCCGTTCTTGAAGTGACGAGGGGATTCAAGCGGCTATGAGTGTAAGAAAGACGGTACCGGTACGTGTCCAGGCTTTGCTCGAAAGGGCTAAAGAGCTGGACTGTCTCTATCAGGTGGAAGAGTTGCTTGCCGGCACTTCCCGCCCGCTGCCGGACATTTTCCGTGATATCATCGCGGCGCTCCCCTCCGGTTGGCAGCATCCCGAACTCTGTCAGGCACGGATAAAGTATGAAGATACGGTGTACGAACCTGCCCGGTATGTACCATCGGAGTGGTCGGACACCGCATCCATCAAACAGGGGGATCTCGTCGCAGGATTCATCGAGGTCTCGTATGTCCGTGCGGTCTCCCGACCGGGTGAAGACTGCTTCCTCAAGAAAGAGCGCAAGCTGCTCCGTACCATCGCCGACCGCATCGGGCAGATCTCGTCTCACCGAAAACTGGAGCACGTGCTGCACGAGCGCAACGCCGCCTACGGGGGACAGGCCTCAGAGAGAAACCGCGAATGGATGACAATCGTCGACTTGCTGCGGCACACCGACGAGAAGCTTTATCATTACATTTCGCGCAAGATGCTCTACCACCTTTTCTGGAGTGGGATCAAGGAATCACGTCAGGTGTTGAATTCGCTCGGTCAGGAGCTGGCCGAACATCATGCCGAGGGGAGATCGGAGGCCAACAGCCCCAGCCGGAAACAGTCGCGAGCGAGCATTTTATCCACCAGCGACCAGGTGTTTGCGATCGCCGCACGCTACCTGGGCGATGAGGAAATATTGTCGAATCTCCGCAAATGGATTCAGGTAAACAAGCTCAGTTTTCTCATAAAAGCCGTGGATTCCGGCAATGCAGCTCTCGGCACGATAATCGATGCCATTCTGCGTTTTCGAGCACTTGCCGAAAGCGAGGCATCACTTGAACAACCTACCGAAATGCGGTTGAGAGTATCACTCATCCGCCGGTTCTTCACGGACGACGTCGATTTCATCAATATCGCAAAACGCCACGTGGAAGTGTCTGACTTTTTCAACCTGGTTACCCGTATTATTTATCCTGCCGATAGCAACGGCCGCCTTGGCGGAAAAAGTGCAGGCCTTTTTCTTGCCACGCATATCCTGATCAAGGCGGCAAACAAGGAGAATCTTCTTGCCGGCATCAAAACACCCAAGACCTGGTATCTAACCGCCGATTGCCTGGCCGAGTTCTTACGGTATAATGAGTTGGAAGATGTGCATGAGATTAAATACAAGGAACTTGAGCAAGTGCGGTTGGAATACCCCAACATCATACAGCTTTTCAAACACGCCCGCTTTCCGGTGGACATCTCCCGTGGTCTGATGCAGGCGATGGATGATTTTGGCGACCGACCGATCATAGTGCGCAGTTCAAGCCTGCTCGAAGACCGTATCGGCACGGCTTTTTCGGGAAAATACAAGAGCCTTTTTCTCTCCAATCAGGGCAGCAGGCAGGCGCGCCTGGATGCGCTGCTCGATGCAATCGCAGAGATTTACGCTTCGGTCTTCGGGCCAGACCCCATCATCTACCGTTCCGAACACGGCCTGCTTGATTTCCACGAAGAAATGGGGATCATGATCCAGGAAGTCGTCGGAACGCATATCGGCCCTTATTTTTCTCCGGTCTTCGCGGGAGTAGCATTCAGCAGCAATGAATTCCGCTGGTCGCCAAGACTCAGGCGCGAAGATGGTCTGGTCCGGCTGGTTCCGGGACTTGGTACGCGGGCAGTGGACCGCATCGGCAACGATTATCCGGTGCTGTTTTCACCCGGACAACCGGCTTTACGGGTGAACACCAGCCCCGTCGAGGCGCGTCACTATTCCCCCACGCAAATCGATGCGATTGATCTGGAAAAGGGATCCTTCCAGACGGTGTCTCTTGAGAGTCTTGTACGCAAACACGGAAACGATATCCCCAACCTGAGTCAACAGGTCTCGGTCTACAAGGACGGGATGCTGCACCACCCATCCCCCATCGAGCTCGATGTAAACCGCGACGAACTGGTATTTACTTTCGACGGCCTTATCAATAATACGGACTTTGTTAAGCAGATGCGCGCAATTCTTCTCGCGCTGCAGGAGGGATTGAAAACACCGGTCGACATCGAGTTCGCCTCCGACGGGACCTCACTCTTTTTGCTTCAGTGCCGGCCTCAGTTCACCGAAAGTGACATCGCCCCAAGTGCCATACCAAGGGATATTCCCGACCACGAAACGCTTTTTACCGCGAGACGATTCATCTCGAACGGTCACATTCCCGATATTACCCACATCGTCTACGTATCGCCGCAGCGCTATGCGGAACAAACGAGTCTCAATATGCTGGTTGATATCGGACGGGCCGTGAGCAGACTGAACTCCCTTTTGCCCAAACATCGTTTCATCCTGATGGGGCCGGGGCGCTGGGGAAGCCGGGGTGAAATAAAACAGGGCGTTCAAGTCACTTATTCCGATATCTGCAATACGTCGGTGCTGATCGAGATTGCTTTAAAGAGCGGTTCTTACGAACCAGAACTCTCCTTCGGCACGCATTTTTTCCAAGATATGGTTGAAGCAGGAATCCGATATATCCCGCTTTATCCGTACGAAAAGGATGTCATTTTCAATGAGATGTTCCTGAACAGTTCGCACAATATTTTACCGGATATGCTTCCGGACTATTCGCATCTCGGCGATGTACTGCATGTAATAGATGTCTCAGGCAGTAAAGATGGAAATATTCTGAAAATTCAGATGAACGCGGAGTTGTGCGAAGCGATCGGCTATTTTTCCAAACCTTCGGCAGTCACGGCCGAACCACTCATTGCGGCAAAACTCGTGGAGCGTCAGAATGACGCTTTCTGGCAATGGCGTTTACGGATGGCTGAACAGCTGGCACTTCGTCTTGAACCCGGCCGATTCGGCGTGCAAGCAGTCTATCTTATCGGTTCCACGGTAAATGCAACTTCAGGCCCGGGCAGCGACATCGACCTGCTCATTCATTTCAGGGGCACTCCCCAGCAACAGCAAGAATTGTCACTCTGGCTGGAAGGCTGGAGCCTGAGTCTCGGCGAATTCAATTACCTGCGAACCGGTTATGAAAGCAAGGAGTTGCTGGATATTCACATCGTGACTGATGCGGATATAGAAGCGCGCACAAGTTATGCGGTAAAAATAGGTGCCGTTACCGACCCCGCCGTCTCGCTTCCGATGGGTGCGCTGAAAAAGGCATGATGTATGGATCCGGAGCAGACAAATATCTCTTTCCCAAACCCAGGTCGAACAGGAGGTCGACCAACTTGTCGAGCAGGGTGCGGCGACACGCTGTTGCCCGGTTCCCTCCCCTGCCTCGGGCGCGGTTTTGCATTTCTGGCGCGCATGAGTGCCTCTCTCGATGACATCGGCTCCGCGTTCTTCAGAAGTTGGTGAGAAATGCGCGCTAGCCGTCTTTGACTTTCGTCCGCTCTTCCATCAGCATGGTCCCATGAATGTATTGCGGCACACGGCCCGGGATTTTGCGCCTAAGATCCACGCCATGGCTCGGGAGACGAGCCTCTTCGATCCCGAGATCGAGCAAAGGACGCGGGCCATTCTCGATGCGGTTCAGAAAGAGGGCGATGCCGCGCTCCTGGCGTTCACGCGGCAATTCGACGGGGCGGATCTCAGGGCCGATCAACTGGCCATGACCCAGGCCGATCTCCTCGCCGCCTCGGTCCGGGTCGATGAGGCCTTCCGTAAGACCATCGGATTCGCCACCAGGAACATCGAGCGGTTCAGCCGGCGCTCGCTGCGCCGGGGCTGGTCGGGTCGCAATGCCCAAGGGGCCAAGGTCGGCGAGAAATACGACCCGTTTCAGCGCGTCGGGCTCTACATTCCCGGAGGCACCGCCCCGCTGGTCTCGACTGTCCTGATGACCGTGGTGCTGGCGCGCGTGGCCGGATGCCCCGAAATCGTGGTCTGCACCCCGTGCGGATGCGACGGGTCGGTCAAACCCGAGTTGCTGGTTGCGGCGCGGATGGCGGGCGCCACGGAGATCTATCGCGTGGGCGGCGCGCACGCTATCGCCGCCATGGCGCTCGGGACGAAGACCATTCGTCCTGTGCAGAAGGTCTTCGGCCCCGGCAACGCTTATGTGGTGGCGGCCAAGCGCCTGCTGTTCGGCCGCGTGGCCATCGACCTGCTCCCCGGCCCGAGCGAAGTTCTGGTGCTGGCCGATGATTCGGCGAATCCGCGCTACGTGGCCGCGGACCTGCTCGCCCAGGCCGAGCATGGGTCGGGTCATGAACGCGTCTGGCTCGTCACGCCTTCCGCGCGGCTCCTGCGCGCGGTGCAGACCGAAGTGAAACGCCAGGTTCCGCGCCTGGCGCGGCGCGAGTTCATCGAGCGGGCCTTGGCCAACTCGGGCTGGCTCATCCAGGTCAAGACGCTTGCCCAGGGCATCGATGTGGCCAATGAACTGGCCCCCGAGCATTGCGAGATCCACACCCGCGATGCGCGAAACGTCGCCGGTCAGATTCTCACCGCCGGCGCCCTCTTCCTCGGTCCCTGGTCGCCGACCGTGCTGGGCGACTATGTGGCCGGCCCCAGCCATACCCTGCCGACCGGGGGCGCGGGACGAAACTGCGCAGGGCTGACCGTGGATCAGTTCCAGCGGAGAACAAGCGTTGTCGAATACGACCGCCAATCGCTCCGGAAATCCCTGGCCGCCGTCCAGGCCTTCGCCGCCATGGAAGGACTCGGCGCCCATGGACGATCGGCGGAGGTGCGTTTGGGCAAGTAGACCGGGTGTCCCCTGCCGCAACCCGGCGTCGTGCGTCCCGCCGTTGGCCAGGGCGGTCAAGCATGTGCTTTCTGATGCAATGAAATCTGTGCGTCCATTGATTCGCCCGCTGGTCCAGCGGCTTCAGGCCTATGTGCCGGGCGAACAGCCCAAAGTGCAGGGGCTGATCAAGCTCAACACCAACGAGAACCCTTACCCGCCTTCGCCCGCGGTCGTGCGCGCGGTGAAAGCGAGCGTCGATGCCCGCCTGCGGCTCTATCCGAATCCGACCTCGGACCCGCTGCGTCGCCGACTCGCCCGGCTGCATCGCTGCAAGCCGGAGAACATCGTTGTCGGCAACGGCTCGGACGAACTGCTGGCCCTGGCCACGCGGGCGTTTGTCGAGCCGCTGCCCGACGGACGCGCTTCGCATGCGAGACTCCCCCACGCATCCAAGGTGCAGTTCTTCACCCCCAGTTACTCGCTCTACCCGGTGCTGGCGGACATCCACGGCGCAGGCTGCGCGCCTGTGCCGCTCGGACCCGACTTCGGTTTCCCGACCGCGGGCCGATCGGGGCGCGGCGGCGGACGAACGGGTGGGGTGTTGGATCCGGACGCGGCGCTGACATTCGTCACGACGCCCAACGCGCCGACCGGGCGTGGCTACTCGATGCGCGAACTCGACGCCCTGTGCCGGTCGCTCCGGGGGGTTGTTGTCCTTGATGAAGCGTACGTCGATTTCGCGGTTGAGCACGCGCTTTCCCTGGCTCTGAAGCATCGGCATGTCCTGGTGACCCGGACCTTCTCGAAGGCGTACGCGCTCTGTTTCCAGAGGGTGGGATACGCCGTGGGACATCCGGACCTAATCGCGGCCCTGCACAAGATCAAGGACAGCTACAACGTCAACGGCCTGGGACAACTGGCGGCGCTCGCCACCCTCGACGATCTGCCCTATTACCGCGCCAATTTCCAGCGCGTTCGGGCAACGCGCACGCGCCTGTTCGCCGCGCTGCGCAGCCTCGGATTCGAGGTCTTCCCGAGCCAGGCCAACTTCCTCCTGGCGCGGCCCCCGGGCCTTCCAGCCGAGCGTTGGCTGCACGAGTTGCGCAAGAGAAAGATCTTGGTCCGGTGGTTCAGTTCCCCCTCTCTTCGTGATTATCTTCGCATCAGCGTCGGGAGCGATACGGAGACGGACGCGCTGCTCGACGCCGTGCGCGCCATACGAACGTCGGGATGATGAGAGAGGTTTGTTTTTTGCGAACGTATTGAGCCCATAAACCTCTGCGCACACATCGCGCGCGGTAAGCCGGCTGCAAGCCGGCGCATCCAAGCGCTTCGCGACCTCGCCGCCCGCGTGCGAAGAGGCGAAGCCTGTGGAGTGCGTGCGCTTCAGCGCCGCTATCCTTGTCGAGATTCATGGGGATCGCAGACGTTCAAATACTTGGCAAGAACTGAGTTCATGAACACGGAAACATCAAAGGCTCACCCTTCGACGCCCGACGCCCGGCTCGGCAATGCCGAGCGAGCCACGGTTTGGTCGTTGTTGTTTCATTGCTTCCGAGTCGAAGGGCTTTCCCTGGCCGTGCTGTGCGCCTGTCTGGCCATCACATCCTGTTCGAGATCGACCCCCGCCAAGGAGGACGAGTTCATCCGCCTGATGAACTCAGGCAAGAACTACCTGGACCAAAACCAGGCCGACAAGGCCATCCCGCTGTTCACGCAGGCCGTAGCCCTGGCTCCGTCGCGCACCGACGCCCATCTGAACCTGGCCAACGCCTTTCTGGCGGCGGGCCAGGCCGAGAGCGCGTTGCGTCACGCCCTCGAAGTCCTCGATTACGACCGCAACTCCGCAGCCGCGTATTACGTCGCCGGGTGCGCGCATCTCCGTTTGGGCCAATTCGAGGAGGCGGTCCAGATGTTTCAGCCGTCGCGCGACCTCGATCCCACGATCGCGGCCGTAAGCTACCAGCTTGGCCGCGCCCACCAGGAGCTTCAGCAGTTCGAGGACGCCGCTGTGGCCTATCAGGAAGCGATCTCGATCGAACCCGATCATCCGGTTGCCCATTACGCTCTCAGCCAGGCCCTGATCCGAGCGGGGCAACCCGACGCGGCGCAAGCGGCGATCGAGAAGCACAAGGCAATCCTCGCCAGGAACACAGGCGCACCCGCCAGTCCCGAGGTCTACGAGCGGTGCGCGCACACACAGGCGCGCGCCCCCGAGAAGGTGATCAAACCCGAACCGCAAGGGATTCCGGTCACGTTCGTCGACGCCACCCTCGCCGCTTTCGGCGCGGATTCCGCCAGGTACCAGGGCCCGCTTGCGGTGCTCGATTACAACCATGACGATCGCAACAGCCTGATTGCCGCGGAAGGCACGAACGGCTTCCGGCTCCTGGCCAATACCCAGGGGGTCTTTCGCCCCTTGGGCGGCCTCCTGCCGGCAGACCCGGCGGGGCGCTTCCGGCAGATGGTGGTCGGAGATCTCAACAACGACCGGTTCGAGGACGTTGTGCTGCTGGGCGAGAACGCCTCGCACGCCTACCGCTTCGCCACCAATGGCGCCGCGCGCGAGGTTACCGCTGCGTCCGGCCTGAAAGGCCTGGTCGGGTGCGCTGGTGCGCTGGTGGACCTCGATTTCACAGGCAAGCTGGACCTGCTGGTGGCATTGCCCGGCGGCAACGGCCTGCGCGTCTTGCGCAACCTGGGCAACATGTACTTCAAGGACATCACCGCCACATCGGGCGTGCCGGCCACGGTGACCGGCGCGCGGCAGGTGCTTGTCGACGATTGGAACAACGACGACATGATGGACGTCTTCGTCGCTCTCGACACCCCGCCGCCGCTCTATCTCCAGAAGCAGCGCGGCGGTCCGCTGGCCCCGGCCGATCTCCCGCCCGTCCAGATCGGGGGGGCTGTGCTCGCGCTTGGAGACCTCAACGGCGATTCGCGCGCCGATCTCGTGGCCGCCGCGCCCGATCACCTCGACCTGCTGCTGGGCAGGCTGGGCAAGGCCGTGCGTTTGCCGCTCGACCTGCCCGGTGTGAGCCTGCTGCGCTTGGTCGATTATGACAACGACGGCTGGCTCGATGTCGTCGCCGCGGGCGAAGGACTCTGGATCTTGCGCAATGTGGGAGACGGACAGTTCACCAATCAAACAGCAGCGATGGGTCTCGACAGGCTCGTTCGAGGACGGGTCGAGGCGCTCGCCGCGGCCGACTTTGACCAGGACGGCGACACCGATTTGGCGTTGAGCGTCGAGGGGCAGGGGTTGAAGCTTCTGCGCAACGACGGCGGCAACGCCAACATCCAGCTCAAACTCCGATTGATCGGCAACCGGTCGAATGCCAGCGGACTTGGCATCCGGCTCGAGGTCACTGCCGGGCCGTTCCGCGTCCATCGCACCGTCAGCGCGCTCCCAGTCGAAATCGGCGTCGGCAAGAACACGCAGCTCGATTCGCTGGTGGCCCGTTGGTTCGACCTGGCCTTCAATCAAATCGACGTCAAACCGGATCCGCACGCCGCCCTGCCCGTGTTCGAGCCGGTCCTGCCCACCGGCTCCTGCCCTTACCTCTACGCCTGGGACGGACGGCAATTCCGCTTCATCTCGGACATCCTCGGCTCCGCGCCGATGGGCCTCCGGGTCACCGAGACCGTCTTTGCCGACGCCGACCCGCATGAATACGTCTGGCTGGGCGGCACGGGCCGGTTCCAGCCTCTCGACGGGCAGTACACCGTCCAGATCACCGAGGAATTGCGCGAGGTGCTCTATCTCGACGAGGCCAAGCTCGTTGTGGTCGATCATCCGCCCGGCACCGAAGTCCAGACCACGGACGCCATGCGCCCTAGCGAGCCCTTCCCGCGCGGCGAACTCTGGACATTGGAAAACCGTTACCCCCTCCTCGAAGCCAGCCGGCTCGATGGCAGCGACGCCACATCGGCCCTGATCGACAACGATGGCGTGATGGTCTCGCCCGAACGCATTCGGATCCCCCAGTTGCGCGGCCTCGCCGAACCACACGGCGTCGTCCTCGACTTCGGCCCCCTGTCGGTCGAAAAACCGCTGGTGCTTGCGCTGACCGGTTGGCTCCGGTTCGGCGGGGGCATGGCCAACGTCGCGGCCTCGCACGACCCCGATCTGCCATTCCCCTTCCCGCACCTCGAGGTCGAAACCGCCGCCGGCCAATGGCAGCCGGTCAACGTGGTCCCTGCTGTCCCGTCGGGAAAGACCAAGACAATCCTGATCGATCTCAACGGCAAACTCCCGCCTCAAGCCCGCCGGCTCCGTCTTACGACGGCGTACGAACTTCACTGGGATCGCATCGCCCTCTTCGAACGCCGCCTGGCCGGCGACACGCGGATCACTCCGATCACTCCCACCCGCGCCGATCTGCATTGGCGCGGATTCAGTGAATTCGCCGATCTGCCATGGACCCAGCCGCTCACACCCGTCTACGATCGCGTCTTTCAGAATCCACACTGGGCGATCACTCCCGAGGGCTGGTGCACACGCTACGGTCCGGTCGATCCGCTCGTGGCGGACGAGGACAACGCCCTAGTGCTCCTCAATGGCGGCGATGAGATCACGCTGCAGTTCGACGCGGCCGCGTTGCCCCTGCCGCCGCCCGGCACCGTGCGCGACTTCTTCATCTACACCGTGGGCTGGGACAAGGACTCCGATTTCCACGTCGAGCTGGGCTGGAAAGTCGGGCCGCTGCCGTGGCACGGCATGGACGATCAGGCCTACGGACGCCAGCCGCGCCCCCCGTTTCCAAGCGACGACCTCATGCGACGGATGACCACGCGGTGGGTGCCGCAAACAACTCTCAAGCGCGCAGCGCGCTAGTGCGCATTGCTCACCAGGTTTCGTGCAACGCGCAGCAGATGTCATCCGAAGAATCAGCCATGCGCGCTAGAATAGCAAAACCGTGCCCGAGGGCAGGGCGGGAACTGGGCAACAGCACGTCGCCGCACCGGCGAGGTTTCGGAAACGCTCCGAACCTCATTTTTCCCTGTGCGGGCGCGGTTTTGCCAGAGCCCGGATTTCTTTATCATCTTCCCAGTTGTGAGAATCCGGGCTAGTATGGAAACTTCATTCCTTATTTCATGCACTCTGCGCCATTTCCGGAGAATGCATGTGCTTGAGCAGCGCTCTGCGTGGGCATGCAGCGAGAACTGTCATCGGAAAGCGGCGGTGAACCGCTTTGGAACTTGGACATTGTCGATGCTTGTCGATGTGGTTGCAGGGCCTTCATCGCACACTTTCAATGTGTCCAGGGAGAACATACTTGCCTCTTCGTGCTGCTCGCCACGGATCGATCAAGTGTGCGATGAAGTGGTGCGATGAAGTCCAATCCGAATCATGTCCAAACTCCAGTGATAAAACATTATGAAACGGCAAATGCAAAGGCCTGAGCCCGCTCGATCGAGTCTCGCAGGATTGGCTGTGGTCCTGGCCTGGCTCCTGCCGGCCTGGGGCGGCGCCCTCGAACCGTGTCGGATCGAGGTGATCGAGAAAGGCAGCGGCTGGCCGGTCCCGCTCGTCGAGTTGCGCACCACGCACAACGTACGCCTGGTCACGGACAACGCGGGCGTCATCGCCTTCGACCTCCCGGAACTGATGGGTCGGGAGACATGGTTCGACGTCATCGGCCACGGCTACGAGCGTCCCAAGGATGGCTTCGGGTATCGCGGTGTTCGCCTGAAACCCGAGCCGGGCGAGACGCTCGAAGTCGAGGTGACGCGCACAATGCCCGCCAAGCGGTTGGGCCGCCTCACCGGCGGCGGTCTCTTTGCCGAGAGCCAGAGGCTTGGACACGACACCGGCTGGCCCGAATCGGGCGTGTTGGGCTGCGACAGTGTGCAGAATGCCGTGCATCGGGACAGGCTCTATTGGGCCTGGGGCGACACCACACTGGCCCGCTACCCGCTCGGCATCTTCCACATGACAAGCGCCACCACGGAGGTCCGGCCGCTGAAATCCTTCGAGCCGCCTCTCCGCATCAAGGTTGACTACTTCACCGATGCGCAAGGCGCCCCGCGCGGAGTGGCCGAAATGCCCGGCACCGGCCCCACGTGGGTGACCGCCTACGTCAGCTTGCCCGACCGGACCGGCGCGCCCCGCCTGGTGGGTTCCTATGCGAAGATCAAACCCCCACTCGAGGCCTACGAGTGGAGTCTTTGCGTGTGGAACGACCAGACGACCCGCTTCGAGCGACTGCGCGTTGTCTGGACCAAGTCGGAACAGCAGCCCAAGCCGCCCCCGTTCCCGGAAGGCCACCCCGCCTTTTGGGAGGACGAGCGCGGCCGCCGCTGGGTGTTGTTCGGCAACCCGCTGCCCACGCTGCGCTGCCCTGCCACATTCGAGGCATGGCAGAACTCGAACACCTGGGAAACACTCGAACCGCAGGCCTCGCTCGTTTCCGCCGATGGCCACCCCGTGAAACCGCACACCGGATCGATCGTGTGGAATCCTTTTCGCAAACGCTGGGTGACCGTCTTCATGCAGGCGTTCGGCAAACCGTCCGCCTTTGGCGAACTCTGGTATGCGGAAGCCAAAACGCCGACCGGCCCGTGGGGCAAAACGGTGAAAGTGCTGAGCCACGAGAATTACACGTTCTACAACCCCCGCATTCACCCGGAATTCACGCCGCCCGACTCGCCCGTGCTCATTTTCGAGGGCACCTACACGATGCAGTTTGCCGACCGGCCACCGCCCACACCCCGTTACGACTACAACCAGATCCTCTACCGGTTGGACCTTGACGATCCTGCCCTGGCGCCGGCGCAGGAGTAATGACCGGGCACAAGCTACAAGGGGTCAGACTATAACAATGGCTTGATTGGGTATCGAGAGGGGTGGAGGCCTCTCCGATGCCGCGCCGCGACCGCCGGCGTGCCGGCCATCTGGATGATGGACTCGGACGGCAGGAATCCCCATCTGTTGACGCGCGGCCTCGATGACCAGGGTGCCGATCACAATCACGAGTAGATTCGGCACGTACGCGCCCGAGGGCTCTTCCAGGTACCGATCCTCACGGCTGCCCTGCATCCGCGGAGCGGGGCAGACGTCGTCGATCTCGACCCGGATGTTCTCATACCGAATGTCCTGAACAAGCGCCCGATCACCGCACTGGATGTCCATGGCAATATGCGTCGTTCGGACGATGTCGCAGTCTCGGAACCGAACCTCCGCGATCTCGGGCGCCGAGGTCTCGGCCCCGATCTCCAGCGCCCGACCCCAGTCGCACCAGATCACGTTGTCGTGAACGCGCACATTGCGCACTGGCCGCTCGTGGAAGTCGCCCCGCCCCCAATTGAGCCCCTTGAGCACGATGGCATCGTCGAACGCCCGGACGAAGGAATCGCGGATCACGACGTTCTGACTGTTGCAGATGTGGATGCCATGACGAAGATTACTGATTGGCCCTTGGCAAGCGCTACACAAACCCCTCACCCGCTCTCCACTCCATGACGACCGCATCCGCAAGCAGTGACGACTCCGTGGTGTGCGCATCTTACGTCATTGCCTCACCGGCCCCCAACTGCCGCTGATTCCCGAATTCCGGGACCAACCCCTTCGTTCCGGGACCGACTCCTTCGCGCCTGAGGACTCCCCGCGGAGCGGAGATTGCCACCTGCCTCCTGCGAGCGTAAGGTGTTCACCATGAAACTGCGATTGGTGGTCGAACAGGACCCTCGGACGCGACGGTGGGCAGCGTTCTTCCCCGGATTGCCCGGTTGCGCGTCGGCCGGCGATACCGAGGCCGAAGCCGTTGCCAACGCCAAGGAAGCTCTTGAACTCTGGTTCGAACCCTCGCCGCTGCGGTTGGCCAATAGCCGGGCCCCCTGGAATGGTCTGAAACGCGCCTCGCTCGGGGGAAATGCTTGCACCTGCCGGAATGTCTGATATTCTGGCGGCATGCGTGCGCTTGAGTCGGTCAGAAGCCGTGTCGGTAAGCGGGGGACGCTGGTGTTGTCGGCAGACTTCCGCCGGCATTACGGCTTTGAGGAAGGCGACGACGTGATCCAAGAACCCCGGTCGGAGGGGGTCTTGATCCGGCCGGCCACCACCGTGGCGGTGCGTCTGTATTCCGACTCGGAAAAGGCGCGGTTGCTCCTGGAAGGGGCGACGACGAGGGCCGAATACCGCCGCGCCCAGCAGCGCGTTCGCAAGATGGGGATGAACCCGGACCAGATTGACCACACGCCTCCACCATGACGGTCTTTCTGGACGCGAATGTGCTCTACGTTGTGGCGAGTGATCCGGCCGGCCGACTTTACCGGGCGGTCATCCGTGGCCAGGCCGACTTCCTGGCCTCCGGTTACGTCATTGAAGAGGCCCGCCGCAACCTCGCCGCAGCGGATCGCCCCTACCTGGAACGACTCCGCCCCAGGTTGCGGCTGGTGGCGGACTGTTTCGGCCCGCCACCCGCCGGCATCGAGCTTCCGGGCAAGGATATCCCCGTTCTGGCCTCAGCGGCGATGGCCCAGGCGAACCTGCTGGTCACGCTGGACCGGGAGCATTTCGGGCCGCTCTACGGCCGGATAATTGGCGGCGTGAAGATCGTCACCCCTCGCGAGTTGGTGGCGCTGCTCAGGACCTGACTCCATTGCGCTCCTATGCTTGGTCGAAGGCGGACTTGTCTCGCCGAAGCGTCGGTGCGGAGGGGGGGGTGACACACGGCTCGGGGGTACTGAATGCGATGGTTGCGCGCCATCCCGCGCGGCCGAGTCGACTCCGGCAGGGCAGGGGTGAACGGGCAATTGACGAATAGCCGTGACCCGTTCAGGGACCCGTTCACGAAGTTCCTGAAAAGCGCCCTTGCGCTAATGAACTCGGCGCGATCGCAGCAGTTCTCATTTTGCGTGCAGGGGCTTGACGCCGGGTGAGGGCACCCGGCCTACAGCATCGAAGAATGCAGCGGTTGCAGGCCGGGTCCCCCGACCCGGCGCCCTGAGCGCTCTCAAAACGAGAACCGCTGGCG
>CAYPUR010000086.1:0-18037 GCA_964413865.1 uncultured Verrucomicrobiota bacterium | reverse complement strand
CGCGAAGCCGGAGTTCACAAGAGAAGCCGGCATGCAGGCTAGGAAAGCAAAACCGCGCCCTTGATCGAGTTCGGAATCGACGGTCGCTGTCTCAGACCGTCGAGCATGTAACGGTTGCGGTCCCTTGCCCGGTTGTTAGAATGCGCGACTGGCAGGCGCGGGGGGTAAGGACGGCGGGGGCCCGCGCCGGGCCTCGAAGTCGGAACAATCTGTCGGAACGAGTGGAGAGAATGCAGGTCGTTTCCTCAGTCAATCATTGTCATTGCCGGTTGCGCCGGCCCGATACGCTGTGACAGCCGTGCTTCAAACGAGCGTGCTTGTGGCCGGCCTGAGCGCTTTGCCGCTGCTCGGCGCCGCCGACCAGCCGCGTCCGCTCCGCCTGGGGCATTTCCCGAACCTCACGCACGCCCAGGCGGTCTATGCGCGCGCCGGAGGGCAGTTCGATCGCAAGATCGGCCGGGCGGTGGACTGGACCTCGTTCAACGCCGGGCCCACAGCGATCGAAGCGCTGTTCACGGACGCGATTGATGTCGCGTTTGTCGGGCCAAACCCGACCATCAACGGATTCCTTCGCACCCGGGGGGAGAAGTTCGTGGTGATCGCCGGCGGGGCCAGCGGCGGAACCGGCCTGGTGGTGCGTCTGGGCGCGGGCATCCGAAGCGCGGCGGACTTCGACGGCAAGGTCATCGCCACGCCGCAACTGGGCAACACCCAGGATGTGGCGGCGCGGCTCTGGTTTGCCGAGCACGGGTACAAGCTCAAGGAGAAGGGCGGCAGCCTGACCCTCGTGGCGTTGTCCAATCCGGATCAACTTACGCTATTCAGGAAAGGCGAGATCCACGGGGCCTGGACGGTGGAACCGTGGGTGTCGAGGCTCGAGCTGGAGGGCGGCGGCGAGCTGTTTCTGGATGAACGGACCCTCTGGCCCGAGGGGCGGTACGTGACCACGCATCTGGTGGCCAATCGGGTTTTTCTTCGAGAGCATCCCCGGTTGATCCGGGATTTGCTGGCTGCGTTGATCGAAGTGACGCAGGAAATCAACAGCGACAAGAAGGCGGCAGCCCGCATCCTGAACGCCGAGTTGAAACGGGAGACCGGGAAGGCGCTCCCCGAGGCGGTCGTCAAGCGCGCCCTGCAGCGGATCGAGTTCACCTGGGACCCCATCAGCGCCTCCCTGCGCAAGTGCAGCGACGCCGCCCACCGCGTCGGCTTCCTCAGGAGCCAGCCGCGTCTGGCGGGCCTCTACTCGCTCGATGCCTTGAACGACGTGCTCCGGACCAAGGGCCTCCCGCCCGTTGCAGACTAGCCATGCAGCCACCAGCCGCTTCCGACCACCCGCCGTCCGCCGAGCCGGCGCCCGCGTCGCTCGGGGTGAAGCTGCGGCTCGCCAACGTCAGCAAGGTTTTTCACAACAACGAGCAGACGGTCGAGGCGCTGGCACCCGTTAGCCTCGAGATCCACGAGGGCGAGTTTGTGGTGCTTTTCGGCCCCTCGGGCTGCGGCAAGTCCACGCTGCTCAATCTCATCGCGGGGTTCGACGCGCCGACCACGGGCGAGATCACGCTCGAAGGCCGGCGTGTCCGGCGCCCCGGCAGCGACCGCCTGATGATGTTCCAGGAACACGCCCTGTTCCCCTGGCTGAACGTCATCGACAACGTCACCTACGGACTTCGCTGGCTGCCGGGTTTTCGGTTTCGCCCCCTGCGGCGGCGGCGCCGGGCCGTGGAACTGCTCAGGCTGGTGCACCTCGACGAGTTCGCGCACGCCTCGATCCACGAATTGTCGGGCGGCATGAAACAGCGCGCCGCCCTGGCGCGGGCGCTGGCCCCCGACCCCAAACTCCTGTTGATCGACGAACCTTTTCCGGCGCTGGACGCCCTCGTGCGCGCCAAGTTGTACGGCGAGTTGCAGGATATCCTCGTCCGCACGCGCAAGACGATCGTGTCCGTCACCCACGATTCGCGCGAGGCCGCCTGCCTGGGCGACCGCGTGGTCGTGTTCACCAAGCGTCCTGGGCGCATCAAGGCGGAGATCAAGGTCGACATTCCGCGTCCGCGCGACATCAACGCCGCCGCCGTCACGGCCTACGCCGCCCAAATCGCCGCCCAACTCGAAGAGGAACCGCGTGAGAACAACGACGGAAAGAGGGACTAAGCGCTACGTCGCGGGGTTCTACCTGGTCCTGCTGGGTGGCTGGCAGACGCTCTTCAGCCTGCAACTGATTCCCGATTACCTGTTCCCGTCGCCCCTCCAGGTCGGGCAACGCCTCTGGGAACTGGCCCGCGACGGTCTGCTCTGGCCCAGCGTGTCGGCCACGCTGATGCGCATGACCATCGGCTTCTCCGCCGCCGCGGGCCTGGGCCTGATCATCGGCGTCGTCATGGGCATGAACCGCGTCGTGAACCAGTGCTTGAGGTCGCTCTTTCTCGGGCTGCAGACGCTCCCCACAGCCGCCTGGGTCCCGATTTCCCTCCTGCTCTTCGGCCTGAGCGATCGCGGCATCTATTTCGTCATCGTCATGAGCTCGGTCGCCGCGGTTGCCATCGCGACCTCGGACGGCATCCTGCACATCCCCCCCCTGCACCTGCGGGCGGCCCGCACTCTGGGCACCCCCGGTTACGCCATGCCGCTGCGCGTGATTCTGCCCGCAGCGCTCCCCGGTGTCGTCACCGGCGTCAAGCTGGGGTGGACCCTCGGCTGGCACGGGGCCGTCTCGGCCGAGCTGATCAAATCGAGCGTCGGGTTGGGTTACCTGCTCTACATGGGGCGGGAGCTCAACGACGCCGCCCAGGTCCTGGGCATCATGATGATGACCATCCTGTTCGGCCTGCTGCTCGACCGCTTTCTCTTCGGCCAGATCGAACGCCGCATCCGCCAGCGTTGGGGCCTCACCAGCCAGGGCTGAATCCGCCAGCACGATTGCACGATTCCCGCGCGCGAATCGGGTGTTGACGGCCCAAGCCGCCTCAGGTCAGGCTACCCCTCACCTGAAGCTCAAACGCACCCGCTCGATCCGCGCGCTATGGCAGCAAATACCCAACCCCCCGCCTCGGCTCCCCCAGGCGCCGCCCCCGGGCACCTGACTTTGTATCTCCTCGGCAGCGCCGTGGTTGCCGCCCTGGGCGGCCTGCTGTTCGGGTTCGAGACGGCCGTGTTCTCGGGCACGACGGAATGGCTCCAGAAGCACTTCGAGCTCAGCGATTTCATGCTCGGGTTCACTGTCTCGAGCGCGCTGATCGGCACCATCGTCGGCGCCATCACCGTCGGGCGGCCGGCCGACGCCTGGGGGCGCCGCGGCGTCCTTTTCATTCTTGCAATTCTGTTCCTCCTGGCGGCCCTGGGCTGCGCCTTCGCCTGGAACTGGCACGCGTTCATGTTCTTCCGGTTTCTTGGCGGATTGGGCGTGGGCGGGGCGTCGGTGGTTTCACCGATGTATATCGCCGAGATCTCGCCGGCATCCCATCGCGGACGGCTGGTGGCGGTGACTCAGTTCAACATCGTGCTGGGGATTCTGCTGGCCTATCTGTCCAATTACATCATCGGCACCCTGGGCCTGGGCGACGCGCAAAGCCGCTGGATGTTCGGGGTCATGGCCCTGCCCGCAATCGTTTTCCTGCTGCTCCTGGCCTACACACCCCAGAGCCCGCGCTGGCTGGTCGCCCAGGGACGCGTGGCCGAGGCCCGCGAGGTGCTCGAGAAATGCGGAACCGACTCGAGCGCGCTCGACTTCGAGATGGGCGAAATCCAGGCGTCTCTCGACCTTGCGCATCACGGTGTCGAGGAGCCGTTTTTCTGCCGTCGCTACCTCAAGCCGATTCTCCTGGCGGTGGCGATCGCCATGTTCAACCAACTCTCGGGGATCAATGCCCTCATCTACTACACCGCCCATATCTTCAAGATGGCCGGAGCCGACCAGGCGTCGGCCTTGCTCCAGTCGGTCATCATCGGCTTCACCAACCTGGTCTTCACCCTGGCAGCGCTGACCGTGATCGATCATTTCGGCAGGCGCAGGCTCATGCTGGTGGGCTCGATCGGGTACATCGTGAGCCTGAGCGCCGCCGCCTACGCCTTCTACACCCACTCCGGCGGCTGGCTGCTTCTGGGCAGCCTGCTCGTCTTCATCGCATCCCACGCTTTCGGCCAGGGCGCCGTCATCTGGGTGTTCATCAGCGAGATCTTCCCCAATCGCGTCCGCGCCCGTGGCCAGGCGCTTGGCAGCTTCACTCACTGGATCATGGCCGCCGCCATTTCCTGGACCTTCCCCATGATCGCCGCGAAGTCGGGCGGACACGTCTTCGCCTTCTACGCGCTCTGCATGGTGGGCCAGTTGATCTGGGTCATCCGCGTCATGCCCGAGACGAAAGGAATCTCGCTCGAACAAATCCAGAAGCGGCTGGGAATCGAGTGACGCCGCCCCGCCCAGCCGCCGTTCCACACACGCCAACGCATCTCTCATGAAAACTCAAACCCGCATCCCGGCGCTGGTCGCACTGCTGCTGTCGAGTCTCTCCTGCGCCGCGGCCGACCTCTGGAATGTCCGCGATTTCGGCGCCAAAGGCGATGGATCGGCCGACGACACCGCCGCGTTCCAACAGGCGCTCGATGCGGCCGCAAAGGCCGGCGGCGGCACGGTGAGCGCGCCCCGCGGCAATTACCTTTTTGCCGGGCACTTGAACGTCCCGCCGGCGGTGACGCTCAGGGGCATCTGGGAATCTGTCCCGGCCCACAATGGGCTGCGCGACCGCGGGCTGCCCAAACCGACCGATGACGGCACCACCTTCCTGGTCACGGAAAGTGCCGGCAAGGAAGACGGGCCGCCTTTCATCACGCTCAACCACAACAGCACGCTCAAAGGCGTCGTCCTCTACTACCCGAACCAGAAGGCGGATGATGTGCCCGTGCCTTACCCGTGGGCCGTCGCCCTCCGCGGCAAGAACCCGGCCGTGCTCGCGGTCGAACTCCTCAACCCGTACAACGGCATCGACGCCACCCAGAACGAGCGGCACCTCGTCCGCGATGTGCACGGCCAGCCGCTGCGCCGCGGCATTCTCGTCGACCGGATTTACGACATCGGCCGCATCGAGAACGTCCATTTCAACCCGTGGTGGAGCATGAGGCCGAAGCTTTTGCAGTGGCAGATGGAGAACGGCGAGGCGTTCATCTTCGGGCGTAGCGACTGGCAGTACGTCTTCAATACCTTCTGTTTCGGCTACAAGGTCGGCTACCGCTTCATCAAGTCCGAGGGCGGCGTCTGCAACGGCAACTTTCTCGGCCTGGGCGCCGACGACTGCCACACCTCCCTTGTGGTGGATGAATCGGCGCCGTTCGGCCTCCTGATCACCAACGGCGAGTTCGTCTCGTTCCATGGTCCGGATCCCACGATGGTCGAGGTCAAGGGCACCCACACGGGCGCCGTGCGCTTCGTCAATTGCGCCTTCTGGGGCCCGTGCCATCAGATCGCCAAGATCGACGGACACGGCACGGTGGGCTTCAGCGATTGCACCTTCGTCCAGTGGGATTCGAAGAAGGAAGGGCGCCACGCCATCCGGGCGAACGGCGGCACGCTCCTGGTGCGCGGATGCGAGTTTCGCGAAGCCAAACCCCAGATTCACCTGGCCGAAGGGGTCCGCCGCGCGGTGATCACCGACAACGTCTTCAACGGCCCCGCGCAAATCGCCAACCTCAGCGCCGGGTCCGTCCAGATCGCCAACAACGCCGCGGGCAAAGGGCACTAACCCGGCGGACCTGCTAAACAGCGGGACAATGAACCTGCCCTCGGTGCTATTGCTGATTCCGGCCTACAACGAGGAGGGCCGAATCGGCCCCACGCTGCGCCAGTACGCGTCCTATGCGCGGGATCATTACGCGGGGCGATTCGAGATCGTGGCTGTGGTCAACGGCTGTCGGGACAACACGCTCGGGGTGGTCGAGAGCGTGGCTCGCGATTTCTCGAACATCCGCTGGCTCGTCATTCCCGACCGCGTGGGCAAGGGCGGCGCGCTGATTGAAGGACTGCGCCTGGCGCCGGAAGCGGACATCATCGGATACGCCGACGCCGACGCGGCGACGTCGCCGGCCTCACTGCTCGAGTTGGCGGCTCGGTGCCGGGACTACGACTGCGCGGTCGGCTCGCGCCGGGTGCCGGGCGCCGTCATCCACCAGTCGCAGCCCAGCCACCGCCAACTGGCCAGCAAGGTCTTCCATTTCATCGTCGAGTTCCTGTTCGGGATGGGGATTCACGACACCCAGTGCGGGGCGAAATTCCTGCGCCAGCACATGGCTTTGAGAATCCAGGATCGCCTGCTCATCGCGGACATGGCGTTCGATGTGAACCTGCTCTATGCCGTCAAACACGCGGGCGGCACGATGATCGAGGTGCCGGTGGATTGGACCGACCACATCGGTTCCACGGTCCGGTACTTCCGGACCTCGCTGGTCATGTTCCTGTCCGTTGTCCGACTCCGGCTCGTCTACTCGCCCTTCTACTCCTGGCTGGGGCCGATCCGCCCGCTCGAAGCCTGCATCTACAAGGCGTTGCGCAATCCGCCTCCGCTCGCTGTGCCTCCGCCTGACGGTCCGGCCACACCAACACCCTCTGGGGGGTGAGGCGTGAGAGGCGGCCGCCGGCATACCCCCGGCGCATCTGTGCGGCGCGAAGCGACCGGACATGCCGGCTCATGGATTGGACGGTGGGGGCGCCGCGGGGGTGTGGGTCTGTTCCCAACGCGCCCGGAGCGCGGCATGGAGGTGGTCCCGAAAGACCAGGGGCAATTCGTACGGCTCACCCGCCTTGTAAAGCGTGATCGTCTTGCGAATGTTGTCCACGACAACCTGGCAGGGATCGCATCCGGCAAGATGCCGCTCGAACTGAACGCACAACCCGGCGGCGGTCTCGCCGTCGACATACTCATTCAAAAGAGACAGCAGCTCGTCACAGTTCATAAACGCCATGTGTCAGGAGCCGCCATCGAGCAGAAGGTTACAGGGGCGGTGCTGGGTCCCCATCGTGCCGATGCGGGGCCAACCTCCGGGCCGGGTCTCCAAATACCTTGGTCAGCCGTTCGCGCAACTGGAGCCGCGCGCGGAGCAGGCGGACCTTCACGTTGACCTCGCTGATCCCCAAAAACTCGGACGTCTCCCGCACCGAGAACCCCTCGACATCCCGCAGCAGGAACACGAGGCGATGCTTCTCATCCAGCTCCGCAAGAGCTGCTTCAATGAGTTCGCGTGTTTCGTTGCGCTCGGCCAGTCTCTCCGGGCTCTGCCGCCAGTCGGCGATGTACTCCGGGTGAGGGATCGCCTCGCCCCCTGCGGGAGGGTCCGTGGCGTGGTCGAACGACACCACGTCGAGCCCCTCGCGTTTGCGGATGACTTTCAAGGCGGCGTGCGTGGCAATGCGCGCCAACCACGTCGAGAACGAAGCTTCCCCCCGAAAGCCCGCCAGGTTCTCGATCGCGCTCATAAAAGCCGTCTGCGTCACATCCTCGGCGTCCTGCTCCTGGCGCAGGATGCGCAGGGCGAGCGAGAAGATGTGACGTTCGTGCCGATTCACCAGCAGCTCGAAAGCAGCCAGGTCGCCCGCCTGTGCGCGGCGCACCAACTCGATGTCCGCGGGTGAATCACCCGCCTCGGTCGGTGAGGGCTTGGGCCGTGGCTCTTCCGGTGTCACAACGGCTTCAAACCCAACACGCTCGAATCCGGCCCGTCAAGCTTTCTGCCGCTCGCCGAAGATCGCGGTCCCCACCCTGACGATCGTCGCCCCTTCCTCGATGGCGACCTCGAAATCGCTGCTCATGCCCATGCTCAGGTGTTCGAGGGGCGCACCCAGGCGCGCTTCGCATTCCCCTTTGAGCTCGCGCAATCGCCGGAACACAGGACGGACCTTCTCCGGATCGGGCGTCCAAGGGGCCATGGTCATCAAGCCGTGGATTTCGAGTCGCTTCAGCCCGTTGAGCCGCTCGAACTCCGCCAGCAAGGTCTCGGGCCGATAGCCGAACTTGGACGCTTCTCCGGCCACATTGACCTCGATCAGGATCGGGATTGTCCTGCCCGCCCTCTCGGCATACCGATTCACCTCCTCAGCCAGACGCAGGCTGTCGATGCTCTGGATCATCTCGAAGAAGTGAACCGCTTCGCGGGCCTTGTTGGTTTGCAGATGGCCGATCATGTGCCAGCGCAGCCGCGCCGGACAGAGGGGGATCTTCGCCTTGGCTTCCTGGACCTTGTTCTCGCCGAAGAGATTGAGCCCCAGATCCGCCGCCGCCCGCACCACATCAGGCGGCTGGCCTTTCGTCACCGCCACAAGCGTCACCTCGGACGCTTCCCGCCCGGCCCGGCGGCACGCCTCCGCCATCCGCTCCCGCACTTCCCGCAGTCCCTCGGACAGTTCCATGCCGGCGAGGGTAAAAGGCCGGGAGCGAAAAACAAGTGCCGGTGCAAGAGTCCCCGTTGTCGGACTTGACAAGCCGCATGGTGACGTCAGATTGAGTGCGTCCAAAGCAGTCTGTAACCGGAGTCGGTTGCCTTTATTGCAGCCACAACGTGTCGTGTGAAGACCAGAGTCTTATGAAAACAAGGAACATCTCTCAGAGCGTCTTGATCGGCGCGCTCGCCTGGCTGGGAATCGGCCAGGGCAACCTGGCGCAGTCGGCTGAGATCGCAAGTTCGATCACGGAATTTTCCGGCAACCAGGGCCAGAACGGCTGGTTCTACGGCTATCGTTACTTCTATGACGGCCTCACCGTCGACTACGACGTATCGGCGGAGTTCCTCCCGTTCGCTGGCGGCGTGGGCCAGGGCGATTGGGACGGCTTCGGCCAGCAATGGACCGGGAGCGCCTGGGACCTGAACACATCGGAGGCGCCCTGGACGTATCTAGCGGCCGAAGGGGTTCATCCCAACGGCATCAACAACGGCGAGGAGCATTGGGTCATCCGCCGCTGGACGGCCAGCGAATTGGGCGGCAATACTTGGCTGGGCGTCCAGTGGAACGTCCGCAAGGAGAACCTCAACGGCGCGGGCGTGACCGGCGCCCTGCACGTCAACGGCGTGCGTGTTCAAAGCGCTGCCGTGGCGGGCAACGACGGCGTTGGCGTCACGCAGACCTACTGGGTCGTCGCGAAATCCACCGACGTGTTCGACGTGATTCTCAGCCCGGTGGGCCCGAGCGGGGACACAGGTGACGGCGCGGATGGTTCGTTCACGTGGATGGTGGTGACCGCCACGGCTGACACCGATGGCGACAGTCTCCCGGATGCCTGGGAGGAAATGTACTTCCCGGGCGACCTCACCAAGCTGAGCGGCAGCGGGGACTACGACGCAGACGGGCTCAAGGACCTTGTCGAACTGCAGCGTGGCACCGATCCGACCAAGTCCGACACCGATGCCGACGGCCTGGTCGATGGCGTCGAAACGGACACGGGCACCTATGTGAATCCGACGGACACCGGGACCAGCCCGATCCGGGCGGATACGGACGGCGACGGCCGCACCGACGGCGACGAGGTCAATGGCGACCCGAAGACGGATCCTATCGACCCGGACAGCGACGACGACAACTACAGCGACGGTTCGGAGGTCGGCTCAGGCCATGACCCGAATGACGGGACCAACAACCCCGACACCACGTGGATCGCGCACTCGAGACTCGAGTTCAGCACGGACGGCTCGCAAGGAGCGAATGACTGGTATGGCGGCTATCGCAACTACACGGCCGACGGTGGCGGCATTAACTACAACCCGGACACCGCCTTCATCCCGTTCTCGATCGAGTCCTGGACTGGGGGCGGATGGGACCTGGCCCCGAGCACTGCGCCGTGGACGGAACTGGGGGCTGAAGGGACCCACCCGGCCGGCGCATCGCCCACGCATTGGACGGTCCGGCGCTGGGTTGCCACTGAGTTGACGAAGACCACACCGCTGGCCCTCCGCTGGCACGTCCGCAAATCCAACGTGAGCTGCGGCAATGGCGTGACGGGCGCCCTGTACATCAATGGCCAGCGCATGGACGCGGTCACAAACGCCTTCGACAACGGTACGGGCTTCACACGCACCTTCTTCGCCAATGTCGAGGTCGGCGATAAGATCGACCTTATCCTCAGTCCCCGGGGCACGGACAACGCCGACGCCGATGGCTGCGACGGAAGCGTCAATTGGCTTGTGATCGACCCGACCATCCCGCCCAATCCGAAGCAGCCGGACGGCTCGCCCTTCATCCCTGCGGGCGCCGGCGACACCGACGCCGACGGCATGCCGGATGCGTGGGAGGAGATCTACTTCCCGGGTGACCTGACCAAACTCACCCAGAACGGCGACTATGACGCCGATGGCTTGAAAGATCCGGGCGAATACACACGCAGCTCTGATCCTACAAACCCCGACACGGACGGCGACGGCCTCGGCGATCTGGTCGAGACCGGTACCGGCGTGTACGTCAGTCCGACCGATACGGGCAGCAGCCCCACCAAGACGGACGGCGATGGCGACGGCATTGACGATTACGCCGAGGTGACCGGCGTCCCGCCGACCGATCCGAACAAAGCCGACACCGACGGCGATGGGTTCTCGGATCTCGCCGAGTTCGAGTGGGGGACGAACCCTGTCGACCCCACCGACAATCCGCTGGCCCAGGTGATCGCCAATTCCGAAAAGGAATTCTCCGGCACTCAGGGGCAGAACGGTTGGTCCAACGGCTATCGGATCTACACCGACGGAGTCAGCACCGTCGATTACGACCCGAACGTCGAGTTCATTCCGTTCGATGAATATATGTGGACAGGCGCCCTTTGGGACCTGGATTCGGGCGGTGCGGCGCCCTGGACGACGATCGGCGCGCTCGACCTGCACCCCAATGGCAACAACAACGGCGAGGAACACTGGCCCATCCGCCGCTGGGTTGCCGCCGAAGTCACCCAGACCATCCCGGTCGCGCTCATCTGGAATGCGCGCAAGGGCAATGCCAATCCAACCGGTGTGACCGGATCGCTCCATGTCAATGGCGTCCAGGTGGACCACCTCATCATCTCCGGCACCGACACCACCGGTCAAATCCGGCGTTTCTACGTCAACCTCAAACCGAACGACATCGTCGACCTCGCCTTGACGCCCGAAGGTCTGAATGGCGACCGGGGCGACAACTACGACGGTTCGATCACCTGGTTCTGGGTCGACAAGAAGATCCCCAAGGAACCGCGCCAGCCCGATGGTTCGCTCTTCATCCCCATCGACGCGAAGGACACCGACGCGGACGGTCTGCTCGACTTCTGGGAATTGATCTACGCCGCCGATCTCACCGTGCTCACGGGCACGGGCGACAACGACAGCGACGGAGTGGCCAACACGGTGGAATTGGCTCGCGACAGCAATCCGCTGGTGACCGACACGGACGGCGACGGCTTGGGCGATGCCGTCGAGACCAAGACGGGGACGTTCGTCGGCGCCGCCGACACCGGAACCGATCCGCGCAAGGCGGATACCGACGGCGACGGGCGCCCGGATGGCGAGGAGATCAATGGATCGCCCACAACGGATCCCCACAACCCCGACACCGACGGCGACGGTTTCAGCGATGGTGCCGAGGTCGCGTCGGGCCACGATCCGAACGATCCGGATCACAATCCAAACACCACGGTGATTGCCGATTCGATCGTCGAGTTCACCACGACGGGTGAGCAGGGCGTCAACGGCTGGTTCTACGGGTATCGCAACGTGACTGTGGACGGCGGCGCCCAGAACTACAATCCGGACACGGCCTTCATTCCGTTCCCCGCGGAGGTCTGGACGGGCACGCAGTTCGATCTCAACACCGCTGGAGCGCCCTGGACAGAACTCGGTCCGCAAAACACCCACCCCAATGCCGGGACGGGCGACACGCAATGGACCATCCGGCGCTGGGTGGCCACCGAGTTGACCAAAGCGACGCCGCTGGGTGTCCGTTGGCATACGCGGCACGTCGCCGTGACGTGCGGCGGCAACGGCATCACCGGCCTGCTGTACGTGAACGGCGTGCTCCAGGACTCGGCGGTGATCCCCTTCACGGACGGCACCGGGGTCATCCGCACCTATTACATCAACGCCCAACCGGGCGATAAGATCGACCTCGCGCTCAGCGCCAAGGGAACCGACGGCCTCGAGACCGACGGTTGCGACGGTTCGGCCAACTGGTTCCAGGTGGATCCCACCATCCCGCTCAATCCGAAGCAGCCGGATGGCACGCCGTTCATCCCGGCCGGCAGCCAGATCACGGTAACCAGCGCCTACAACGCGGCCCAAAGCCAGCTCA
Source organism: uncultured Verrucomicrobiota bacterium (assembly GCA_964413865.1). Classification (GTDB taxonomy): domain Bacteria; phylum Verrucomicrobiota; class Verrucomicrobiia; order Limisphaerales; family J093; genus MWFF01. The sequence continues at coordinate 5,757 of CAYPUR010000086.1, read as the reverse complement.
CATTGAACTGGAATGCGGTCGCCGGATCCACCTACACGGTCTGGGGGACCATGGATCTCAAGGCGTGGGTCCAGGTCCAGACAGGCATTGCCGCTGGCAGCCACACCATCCAGATCGGCGCGACCCCCGCTTATCAGTTCTATCGCGTTTCGCAGCCTTAAGCGATTCATTGCGCCGCAAGACGCGCGCAGCCGATTCGATCACGCCGCGCCCGCCGGGTCCGATCCCCGGCGGGCGCGGCTTTTTTGTCAGTTCCCCATGAACCGTGTATCCGTAGCGCGTAGCCGCCGTCGTTGGAATAATCATTTGACTCGCCTGGGGCCTCCTTCTAATGTGGCCGCAACGATGAACTGGATTGCGAATCTGGCTCCGCGGGCGCTGCTGCTGTTGCGCGGCGTGGCGGTCGGGTTCTAGAGCAATCCCAAGGATTTCCGGAGCCCCACTGCCACGGATGGCGGTGGGGCTCTCTGTTTTGGGCCCGCATCGTCGTCGGCGTCGGTGGCTATGCTCCGGGGAATGGAACGGGCAGATTGCCCAGACAACAACATGCAGAGAACGAACGGAAAGTGCAGAAACACCATGAAGAACGAGCGCATCGTCATTTTTGACACGACACTCCGCGACGGCGAACAATGCCCTGGGGCCTCGATGAATCTGCGCGAGAAACTGGAAGTGGCGCGCCAACTGGCCCGGCTCAAGGTGGACGTGATCGAGGCCGGATTCCCCATCAGCAGCGAGGGCGACTTCGCCGCCGTGCAGACCATTGCGCGCGAGATCAAGGGCCCGGTGATTGCGGGCCTGGCCCGGTGCGTGCCGGCGGACATCGACCGCGCCGCGGCGGCGGTGAAGCCGGCGGGCAAGCGGGCGAGGATTCATGTCTTTCTCGCCACATCGAAGATTCACCGCGAGTTCAAGCTCAACAAGGCGCAGAGCGAGATCATTCGCCTTTCAGTCGAGGGCGTGAAGCGGGCGAAATCCTTCGTGACGGATGTTGAGTTCTCCCCGGAGGACGGTTCCCGCACGGAGCCCGAGTTTCTCGTGCAGGTGTGTCAGGCCGTCGTGGCGGCGGGCGCCACCACGGTGAACATCCCGGACACGGTCGGCTGGGCCATGCCCGACCAGTTTGGCGCGCTCATCAAGCAGCTTCACGAGGCAGTTCCCGAGTTTCAGTCCGGCAAGGCGGTGATCAGCGTGCATTGCCACGACGACCTCGGCCTAGCGGTCGCAAACTCCCTTGCCGCGGTCCGGGCCGGCGCGCGGCAGGTCGAGTGCACGGTCAACGGCATCGGCGAGCGGGCCGGGAACGCTTCACTCGAGGAAGTGGTCATGGCGTTGCGCACCCGCGGGGATTGGTTTCGGGGGTTCCAGTGCGGCATCAACCCGCGCGAAATCGTCCGATCATCGAGGCTTGTCTCCCGGATGAGCGGCTTGGCGGTCCAGCGCAACAAGGCGATTGTCGGCGAGAACGCCTTCGCCCATTCCAGCGGCATCCACCAGGACGGCATCCTCAAGAAGCGCGAGACCTACGAGATCATGGATCCGCAAGATGTCGGGTGGGGCACCACCGAGTTGCCGCTGACCAAGCACAGCGGGCGCGCCGCCGTCGCCGCCCGGCTGCGGCAGCTCGGGTTCCGCATGAGCGACGGCGAGGTGCAGGCCATCTTCACGCGGTTCAAGGAGATCGGCGACAAGAAGAAGTTCGTGTACGACGACGATCTCACGGCGCTGGTCGAGGACCGCATCACCGAGGTGCCTGAAACCTGGTCGCTCGATTATCTTCATGTCACCAGCGGCAGCCGCACCGTGCCGACGGCGACGATCCAGTTGCGCACTGCGGGGCGCGGAAAGGCCGTCGAGACCGTCCAGGATGCGAGCATCGGCGACGGCCCGGTGGACGCCGTTCTCAAGGCCATCGACCGTCTGACCCGCACGAAGGGGAAACTGCTCGACTACGCCTTGCGCGCGGTGTCCCAGGGCATGGATGCCTTGGGCGAGGTCACAACCAAGGTGGATTTCGGTGACGGCCAGGTGGTGACCGGCAAGGGCGCGAGCACCGATGTCATCGAGGCGAGCGCGCGGTCCTATCTGAACGCCGTGAACCGATACCTCGGCAGCCATGCCAAGTGTTCGGGCGGCAATCGTCAACCGTGAGTGGGTCGATGAATCTCCACCTCCTGCGGCACGGCATCGCGGTCAAGCGCAATGCGTCCCGGTACCGCAGCGACGCCGAGCGGCCGCTGGCGCCCGAGGGGCGCCAGAAGCTGGTCCGCATCGCCCGGGCGCTGCGGGCGATGGAACTCGAGTTTGATCTCATCCTCTCGAGCCCCGCGGTCCGCGGGCGGGAGACCGCCGAACTCGTCGTCAAGACGCTGGGCACGAATCAGCGCATCGAGTTCTCGGAGCACCTGGGGACCGACGGCGACCCGAGGCGGTTGATCGAGGACCTGAGCGCGCGGCGTCCGTTGCCGCGGAGCGCGCTGTTGGTGGGCCATGAACCGCATCTCAGCGGCCTGGCCTCTCTTCTCCTGACGGGCGGCGCGGGGCTCGATCTTGTGTTGAAGAAAGGGGGCCTCTGCACGCTCAGCATCTCGAAGCTGCGGGCCGGACGTTGCGCCGGCCTCGACGCGCTGCTGACGCCCCGCCAGATGGCCCTGATGGGTTGAGAACTCATGGGAGAGTTGCGCAGGCGGCAGAAGTCGATAAAGTAGACGGCATGATGACCAAGAAGCGTGGCACTTTCGGGTTCGGTGTTTGGATTCGAGCGCTCGCGGCTGCGTGCCTCGTTGTCCTCACCGGATGCACCTCGTTGTCCAGTCGCGGCCTGGAGTACGTTGGCGCGCCCCGATTCGGGCCGACCGATGCGGCGGCTATCGAGATTCTGCAGGCGGAGCCGGAGCGGGCGCATGACAAACTGGGGGAGGCGGTGGTCAACGCGTCGGTCGATCCGGCCCCGTCGGTTGACAAGATCGAAGCTCGGCTGCGCCGCGAGGCTGCCCGCATGGGCGCGGACGCCGTCTATCTGGTGCACGACCGGACAGAAGCGGTCGGCGCCGTTGCCATGGGACCGTGGTGGAGCCAGAGTTTCAGTCCGATCCAAGGTCGCATCGTCGTGGCTGTGGCGATCAAGTACAAGTGAGGCGATCGCCCGCGGATTCGAGGCCGCATGTTTCTTGGAGCCGTGATCACGGGGAAGCCGGAGACTCCACAATGTGGACCCATGCGGGCTGGAAAGGACAAGCCCCGTGGCCGTTGAGTTCAAACAGTTGCGCGCACTGGCCCAGTCCGAGGTGCGCGCCACGATTGCCCATTTGCCGGCCCGCCTGCGCCGTCATGCCGAGAGGTTGCCTGTGACGTACGAGCCGCGTCCCAACAGGGCGATCGTGTCAGACGGTTTCGATCCCGATCTGCTCGGGTTGTTCGTGGGCATCCCTTTCGGCGAGGAGGAATCCGGGGTCATCGATGTGCCGGCGCAGATCATTCTCTTCCTGGAAAGCCTCTGGGAGTTCGCCGAGGAAGACGAGGAGGTTTTCCGCGACGAGGTCGTGACGACCTACTTGCACGAATTGGGCCATTACCTGGGTCTGGACGAGATCGACATCGAGGAGAGGGGACTCGATTAGCCCTGCCCGTTCAGTCTCTGGAGATCGTGTTCGAGGAACTCGGAGACCTGTTTGAACTTCGGGATATTGGCGGCGTGGACATCCATGAGCGTCTGGTGCGCTTCGATCATGAGGCGGCACAACTGGCGCTTGTTGGGCGGGCCGGCCTGGACCGGTTCGAAGGCCGCGCCGGGCTCGAGTTGGCATTCGGTGAGCGTGAACTGATCGAGCACAAAGAGGTCGTCCAACTGCCGCCGGACCTGCGGGGTGGTGTTGACCAGTTCGATCGGGCTGGGCTGACCCCGATCGCGCCGCACTCGGCGGCTCAGCCCGACCAGCACGCCGATGAAGGTGCTGTCCATGGACTGGCACTCCGTCAAGTCGACCACGAAACTCGACAACCCCTGGGAGCGGAGGGTTTCGGCGGCCGTCTTGAAGCCGGTGGATTGGGCGGCGGTGGCCTGGCCGCGCAGGCGGAAGAAGGCCGTGTCGGCAGCGACAGCGACCATGACTTGATTGGCAGGCATGCGGATGAGGGGCAGGTTGCGGCCGGCGGACCCGTTCAGTTCGCTTCCACCTCCCTGGCCGGGAACTCGAAGCCGACCTTGCCGTTTTCGTCGAGGACCAGGTAGGCCGAGAATGGGCGTCCGGACTTGGAGATGAACTGGGTCAACAACTCGGTGCGTCCGTTGGCGAGGAGCGCCGCGACTTCCGCCCGCTCGATGGGGCGATGCAGAATCACGCGTCCGGTCTTGAACTTGCAGGCCCCGGTCGTCGCTTGGGTTCGCTCGCAGAGATAGTGGGTGTCGGATTCGAACACCTTCCCGCCGCATTTCGGGCATGTGCCGATCGGGGTTTGACCCGTAAAATCGAGCGGCGCGGGCGGTTCCGCCCCCTTCTTCCGAGCGCCGCTGCCCTTGGCCCGCGGCGGGCGGGGGGCGAACTCGAAACGGACCTGGCCGTCCTTCAACACGAGAAACGCCTCGAATCTCCGTCCTGTCTTCTTCGAGACGAAGCCCTTGAGCAGGTCGGTCTTGCCCTCCGCAAGGAGCTTTGCGAACTGGGTCCGATCGACCGGCTGTTGTAGAATCACCGCGCCGGCCCGGAAATCGCAGTCGCGTTTGGGGCCGACGGCCTTTTCGCAGACATAGTTCATCCCGTTTTCGAAAACCCGTTGGCGGCACTTGGGACACGCCCCAACCGGTTCCTTGCCGGTGAAATCGACCGCTGTGGCAGGGCCGCCGCTGTCCGACCCCTGGCTGTCCTTGCCGAAGTCGAACTCGATGCGGTACTCCGGGTTCAGCCTGATGACCGCCGCGAAGGTCTTGCCCAGCTTGCTGCGAAACCCCTGCAGCGGGCCAATCTGTCGCTCCGCAATCAATCGGCCGATTTCGTCCGGCTCGAACTGGCGTCCGGAGATGATTTTCCACAGGCCGAAGTCGCAGGCGGGGTTCTGGCATTGGAACTTCTTGTAGTTCTCGTGCACTTCGCCGCCGCACTTCGGGCAACGGGCGCTCAAGACACCGAAGTCGCCGGGGATGGTGTCATGCTCGTACGCCTTGGCCCGGCGCACGATGTCCGCGGCCAGCCCCCGGATTTCCTCCATGAAATCGGCGCGCGGGAGCCGACCCCGTTCCATTTGCTTGAGTTTGTACTCCCAATCACCGGTCAGCTCGGGCTTGGTGAGCGCCTCCACGCCCAGCCCATTGAGCAGAACCATCAGCGAAAAGGCCTTCGCGGTCGGTTGCAGCTCTTTGCCGTTCCGGAGCAGGTAGTTTTCCGAGAGCAGGCCCTCGATGATTTGGGCCCGGGTGGCGGGTGTTCCGAGGCCCTTCTCGGCCATCGCCTCGCGAAGCTCGTCGTCCTCGACCAGTTTTCCGGCGCCTTCCATGGCCGACAAGAGCGTGGCTTCGGTGAATCGCGCCGGGGGTTTGGTCTGGCAGGCTTGGACGGCAATATCGACGGTGGCCACCTGTTCGTTGGGCGCGATCGAGGGCAGGCTCGGCGCATCCTCGTCCTGGACCTGGCGCCCGTAGACCTCGAGCCAGCCGGGTCGGACCATGACCTTGCCTTCACTCTTGAACGGCTCGGTCTCGACACGCGTGATCCGGGTGGTGACGAGGAACTCGGCGGCGGGATAGAACACGGCCAGAAACCG
>CAYPUR010000085.1:11452-18346 GCA_964413865.1 uncultured Verrucomicrobiota bacterium | reverse complement strand
GCCCGGAGGAACCGCAGCACGCGCGCCGGATTGCCGGCCACGACCGCGTAGGGCGGGACGTCCTTGGTCACGACGCTCCCGGCGCCGATCATGGCGCACTCGCCGACGGTGACGCCTCCCAGGAGGGTGGCTGCCGACCCGATCGAGGCGCCGTTCTTGACCAGCGTTCGCATACAGACCCAGTCCTGCTCGGTCTGGAGCGCGCCGTTGCCGTTTGTCGCGCGCGGGAAATGGTCGTTGATAAACGTGACGTTGTGTCCGATGAACACATCGTCCTCGATGATCACGCCCTCGCAAATGAAGGTGTGGCTCGAGACCTTGCAGCGCCGGCCGATCTTGGCCCCTTTCTGAACCTCGACGAAGGTGCCGATCTTCGAGTCGTCCCCGATCTCGCACCCGTAAAGGTTGGTAAACCCGTAAAGTCGCACCCCATTGCCCAGAATGACATCGGGCGCAATCAGCCGGTAAGTGGAATCGAATGTGCTCATAGACTGTCGTCCGTTCGGAGTCATGCCGCTGCCAGGGAAACAGCCATCTCTTTTCGATGCAGGCGCCCGTTGCGTTTCGATGCGGCATGGGCCCGGCCTGCCGCCCCCTTCGCCGTCGCCGTGGCGGGAGGCTGGCCGGCTTTCTTGTCGAAGTGCACCGGCCCGCCCTCCTTCTTGAGCGAGGCGGACGCGGCTTCGAGGATCCGGACCATGGCGAGGGCCTGCCGCCCGTCGGTGAGGGGGCGTGTCCCGTTGCGGATGCAATCGATGAAATGCTGGCACTCGACCTTCAGGGGCTCTTCCTGCTTGACGTAGGGCGCGTAGACGTCGCCGTAGTGATAGGCATAGTGGAACTCGGCAAAGGTGTCGTAATGGGGCGGGCGCTCGACCCGCGCGTCGAAGATGCGGATTTTTTCCAACTGGGCGACATCGTCGTACACGATCATCCGCCGGCTGCCCACAATCGTCATCTCGCGCACCTTGCGCGGATCGAGCCAACTGCTGTGGATAATGGCCGACCGCTCTTTTCGGAATGTGAGGAACAGGCTGGTCACGTCCTCGATGCCCGGGGTGACGTGGGCGCTGCCGCGGCAATTCACGCTCAGAGGCGATTCCTCCATGATGTGGAGAATAATCGAGATGTCGTGCGGCGCGAGGTCCCACGTCACGTTGATGTCCCTCTGATACAAACCGAGGTTCAACCGGCGGGCGGAGATGTAACGAATGTCGCCGATGTCGCCGGCATCGACGATCTCCTTGATCTTCCGGACGGCGGGCGAATAGAGAAACGTGTGCCCAGCCATCAGCACCAGACCCTTGCTGTCCGCCAACTGGATCAAGTCCTCGCATTCGGCCGATGACGCGGCCATCGGCTTTTCGATAAAGGTGTGTTTGCCGGCCGCCAGGCTCGCTTTCGCCATCCGATGATGAAACTGGACCGGGGTGGCGATCACGATCGCATCGAGATCCTTTCGGCCCACCATTTCATTAGAGTCGGTCATGGTGTGCGCCTCCGGATAGAGGCTGCCCAGGTGTTTCAGGCGCTCTTGCTTGACATCACAAATCACCTCGAGCCTGCAGTCGGACAAAGACCGCAGATTCCGGATGAGATTGGGTCCCCAGTAACCGCAACCGACAACTCCCACTCTGATTGGCGTAGGCATGGTATTCTCCTCCTTGTGTTCTTGTACTTGGTCTCGACACACTCTCAGCCGGCGTACGAGCGATTCCCCCGCAGAGGGCCGAGAACAGGCTTCCTTACAAATCTCGATCGGCTCAGCCGTCGACGAACCGCCTTGGCCCCTGCCGCCGCCACGACCGGCAAGGTTCTCATAAGAATTCCGAAATCCAGAAAGAGCCGCTGCTTTCGAGCATAATCCAGATCCAGCTCGATCATTCGGGCGAAGGTCGTGCTGTTCTTGCCGCTGACCTGCCAGAGGCCCGTCAGACCCGGCACCGCATCGAAGCGCCGCTTCTGATCAGGCAAATACGACTCGTACTCGGCGGGCAGGCAGGGGCGCGGCCCCACGAGGCTCATCTCCCCGCGCAGCACGTTCAGAAGCTGAGGCAACTCGTCCAGTCCGGTCGAACGGAGGACCTGTCCAAAGGGAATGATCCGATCGTCTTCCTGGTCGTCGAGCTTCGTCATGGGCGCGCCGCTGGCGATCAGTTGGCGGCAGTGCTCCTCATGCACCTTGGTGCTGGCCCCCACGATCATCGTGCGAAACTTCAGGCACGTGAATCGCCTTCCCCGGTACCCGACGCGTTCCTGCCGAAACAGGACCGGCCCTTTGGACACGCACTTGATCAGGAGAGAGACCATGCTCATCACAGGCGCAATCAGAGGCAAGGCGGCGATGATGCACGATAGATCCAAAACACGCTTCCAGGGTGGCACCTCAGGTTCGCACTGCCTCTGGCTGGACGGTGCTGCAACGGCCCGTGATCCGCCCCTGTGCTGCCTGCAACACCGTCCGAGAGTTAGGGCGGCCTTACTATCCACACCCGGATTCGCGCTCGTATTTACGCCTAAAATCATAAATGCGAGCGAACTTTTACAGACCGTCGGCAAACGATACAATCGGAACGAATAAGTAGTTAGAACTGAGTAGTGCTACCTAACTAAAGCCTTTATGCGACCCTCGAATCGGAAGAACCGGCGCATGTTCGAATATCTTACAAACCCTCCCTGCGTAGCCGTCCCTGCGATTGCGCATCCGACAGAACTGCTTGGGCGCCAGCGTTCCCGACAACGCGAAGCGTGGAGTGGGGACGTCCTCGTCCCCCAACCGATGGCGTCGCAGAATGTGTTCGCGGGCGACGAGGCCGTCGCCGCTCCACGTCATGATTTGGCCCTGGCCTTACCACCCGGATCGGCCGACGCCAGAGCCGCTCTGAAACGTCGACCGGCTCGCGCCCGACCCGATCAAGAACCCGGACCGGCCGCGCGAAGCGCCGCCAAGACCGCCTGAGCCGAACGTGCTTCGCCTGGCCCACTCAGCCGCCTGCCGCGCGCGACGCTCGTGAGCGCGCCGCTCCTCCTCCGCCTGCCGCCTTCGTTGCCTTTCCGCTTCGGCTTGAGCGATGGCCAATTCAGCCGCCCGCCGGGCCGCCTCCGCCAGGTGCCGCGCCTCCCGGTAGTTGCCCGTCTCGAGAATGCGTCGCGCCTGCTCAAGATCCGGTGAGCCAGGCGCCCCGCGGATCAGCACACCGAGTCCGCCTGCCCAGGCCCCGGCCGCCCGCACCCGCGCGGCGGCGGCGTTCAGCGCCGCAATCGCCCTCTCGGCCGCTTCCAACTCGCCGCGCAGCGTCGCCGCCAGCCGCCCCGCCTCCTGCGCCACACCATTGGCCTCGGCATCCAGAGCCAGCCAGTCGCCGTGGGCTTCGCCCAGCCGCGCATCGAGACCCGCGAGCGACCCGGACAACGCTTCGAGCGCGCTGCCGGCCTCGACGATCGCCGGGCTGTCCGGCACGGGGTCGCGGGCCGCCTCGCCCCGCAAGCGACGAGCCACCTCGAGCTCGGCGGCTGCGGCTTCGAGGCTGCGGCGCGCAGCCGCGTGACTCTCCTGATCGCAGCGCGCCTGGTCGGCAACCTGGTCGAGCACTTCCTCCACAGCCGTCAAGGCGGCCGACACCGCGAACGGATCGCGCGGCGTCACCGAACGCAACCGAACCGCCTCATCGAGCTGCTGGCGGGCGGATTCGAAGGCGGCGACGGTCGGCCGCATCGTGCGGACATCACGCACGCCGGCCTCGACCCCCTGCACCCGCTGAGTCAGTTGCTCGACCTGTGCGTCGTTCGCCGTCTCGGTCCCGCGAATGCGCTGCTCTTTCTCGCGGATTTCCTGGAGCCGAAAGACTGTCTGCTCCTGGCGGGCAGCCGCCTGCCGCAACAGGTCCGCCGATTTGAGGATTTGCGCCTCACTGAAAGCCACGACGGATTGCTCCGTCAGCTCGCGGCAGGCCGCGAGATGCGCGCGCGCTTCGTCGAGATTGTCGCGCGCGGTCCCGTTCGCGTTGGGATGCGTCGGGTCCCCCTGCCCCAACATGAAGACGGACGGCGCATAACCGGCCGCCAGATCAACCAAAACCGCCTCGTGTCCCGGCAACTGGTCCTCCAGTCGCCCGGTCTCGGCACGCCGGGCGGCCAGCTCCCCGTCATGCGCGACGAAGGCCTGGCGCGTCGCCTCGACCAACTCCATCGCGTCCTCCGTCAGGCGCGCCACCTCGGCCAGACCGTCTTGCGCGTCGGCCACAGCCCCCCGTTCGAGCGCCGCCCGCGCCGCCGCCAACTGGTCCTCAGCCCGGCCTATGTGTTCCGACGGGTCCAGATCCAGTTCGCGCAGCATCTCCCCAGGCATCTTCCCCAACTCGCGCGCCAGGTCCGCCCGCGCCGCGGCAACCGCCGCCTGGGCGTCGCTGATCGAACGCTGACCCGTTTCACGGCGCGCACGATCAAGCCTGACTATCTGTCCGACACGCTCCGCCAGGGCGCTGACATCCGCGCGCAGCTCGGCAATCGCCTCCGCTGCCGAGACCTCGACTGCCCCGAGCGCAACCTGGTCCGCCCGATCCGAGAGATCGGCGACCGCCGCGGGCAACCACGCCGTTTGCAGTCCGGCAGAGAGCAGTTGTTCTTCGGCCCCCCGCAAGCGCGGGCCATGCGTCTGGCGGAACTCGACAGCCAACTGCGCCAAAGCCAGCGCATCTTCAGCCTGCCGCTCCGCCCTCACCGCCTGGTTGCCCAGCGCCCCCACCGCGTCCCGGATCGACACCTGCGCGGCCTCCGAGAGCGTGCGCGCCGCGGCGGGCAGCAGTTCGTTAAACACAGGCGCAACGCGAAACACAGCGTCGCCGTCCACTGCCCGAATGCGGGCTTCGAGTCCCTTGACGGCCTTGATCCGCTCTTCCGCGCCCTCGAGTTTGCCCCCAACGCTGGCCAGGGCCGACTCGACCTGCGTCAAGCCGGACAGCGCGCGCTCGGCCCGCTGATTGAAGGCAGCGATCAGCTCGTTGAACGAGAATTGAAACGGCTGGTACGAATCGAGACTGCCGAGCAGGCGGTCCCGCTCGGTCTTGACCCCGCGCATCACCAGTTCGAGCCCCTCCTCTGGTCGGAACGTGATCGGCTCGTCGCGCAGGCGGCGAATCGCCGCGTCGAAGCGGGCGCCCAGGAAGAGGTTGACAACGCGCGGGGGCATCGCCTTGGGCAAGGCCAGGGCCTTCGCATCGGTCAGGATGCGGCTGGCGCACGAGGACATGATGGTCAACTCGTCCACGTCGCGAATGATCTGCTGGCTCGACGCCAACGTCGTCCCGGCAAACCGGTGGCGCGCCTCCTCAGCCGAAGAGCCGACCACGACATAGGTGCGATCGAGCAAATTGAACAGGGCGAGCGTCTTCTCGTCCAGCGCCTTGGTCCAGGCCTCGACCAGTTCGAGCGCCTCCCGGCGCCGACCCCGCCGCAGGCGATTGAGAAGGATCCCCAGCGCCAGCACCGAGAATCCGCCCGCCCCGGCCCCGGCCGTAACAACCCGCCGACGCATCTGCGCGGCCCGCGCCGCCTCTCCAATCGCAGCCTCGGCAGCGTTTACCCCGCGCCGCGCCGCATCGAGTCGATCGGGGTAGCCGGCATCGCCCCGCTCGTGGACCTGACGCGCCTCCGCCAACGCCTGCAGTCCCGCGCCAAGCTCGTCCTTTGCAGACGATGCGTAGGGCTCTCCCCCAGCCTGTTCCAGACGCCGGCCCAAGACGTCCAGTTCCGGCCCCGCCAACCGATAGTCTTCGAGCGCGCGCATTGCGCCTTTGGCCCGCTCCTGGACCCCGTCAGCCAGCTTGCGCGCGCCGGACGGGTTGCCGCCGGCCAACACTGACGCGGCGGTCTCGAGGTCCGCCTGCCATTCGAACAGGGGCGGATGCGTCAACTCGCCGGTCAACCGCGGGAACTCGGCTTTGAAAACGCCCAGCCGCGACTCGATGTCGCGGAGGGCAGCCGTCGCCGTCTCGAGGCTCGCCTTGGCCTGGGCCAGGTCCCGTTCGCGTCGAGCGCGCGCCTCGGCCTCGCGCCGTTCCCCCTCCAACCGCTCCGCTGCAATGCGCTGGGCGAGTTGGCCCTCGATGCTCGTGATGGTGTCCTTGACCGCATCCAGAATGCGCCCCCCGCTCCGCATCGCGGCGACCGCCGGACGATCGAGCTGGCCCACCCAGCGGTCTTCGCCCAGCCCGCGGCGGTCTTGCGCCTCGGAGCCGAAGTACGAGAACTTCCGTTCATCGAGAAACAGAACGAAGAACGCCCCGTTCCGCTCGCTCGTGCGTGCATCCGTGAAGCTGCCGAAGGCCGTTTGGTTGGGCAAACCCTTGCCAAGCGCGTGCTCGACGGCGTCCATGCCCGCGAAGCTCTCGCCTGCGGAGTCCGTGAACCGCTCCTCGCGGGCATGATCCAGGAGCGCAACCGTCCAGTTCGTCGCGTTCGTGCGCAACCAGGCTTCCAGCTCGGCCAGTTGCGCCGCGCCCACGCCGACATCGCCCTTCACGTACAAATGCTGGCTCGGTTCCCAGCGGCGGAGAATGTCGGTCGCCCGCTCCACAACGACCGGCTGGGAAGCGGCCGGCTCGACCAGCGCCGCCCAGGCCAAAGCCACGAGCCCCGCCACGGCCCAGGCCGGGCGGGCGGAGCGCCGCGATGCACCAGGTGCTTGCTCAAAATCCATGGTGCAATTGAGTTCTCAGATCCCCGACAGGGCAACTACAATATCAACCCGGGTTTCTCCACCGACATGCACCTTGCTGGGGGTCAGCCGAGAGCATAGCCTCGCGGTGTGAAGGCCAAACACCAGGTCGCCGAGATCGAGCAAATCCGCGATTACGGTTTGCGGGTCGTGTTCGGGAACTGGGCCGTCTTGAAAAA
>CAYPUR010000085.1:0-11442 GCA_964413865.1 uncultured Verrucomicrobiota bacterium | reverse complement strand
AGTTCGCACAGCACCGCCTCGAATGGGTCGCGCACATCGGGGGCAAGCGCGAGTCGCGCCGCCTGCTCGGCGACGTCATCCTCGAGCATCTGGAACAACTCAAGACCCTCATGCAACGTGGCGTCGGCAGACAGGAAGCCCCCTCCTCCCCACAATGAAACGGCCCGTCAGAATCCAACGATCGAAAAGTGCACGCCGCGATCCCGTCCCCCGCGGGGCCCCGAACGACGGCCTTCAGATCGTGCGCGGGATCCTGGCCATCGAGTCCCAGGCCATCCGCAACATCCCGGTCGACGACAGCTACCAGCGCGCGACGGAGCTCATTTTTGACGCCGTACACGGCCGCGGGGGCAAGGTGGTCTGCAGCGGCATGGGCAAGGCCGGCCAGATCGCCCTCAACATCGCCACCACCTTCAGCTCGACCGGCACGCCCGCCGTCTTCCTACATGCCGCCGAGTCCGCGCATGGCGACCTCGGAATGCTTCAGCCCAATGATGTCCTTTTCCTCATCTCGAACTCGGGCAAGACAAACGAAGTGCTCGAACTGGTGCGCCTGGCCACCCGCTACCGCCCGCGACTGAAAACGATCGTCCTCACCGGCCATCCCGATTCCCCGTTGCTCGGCTTTGCCGACGTGATCCTGCGCACCGGCAATCCGCCTGAAGTCTGTCCGCTCGGCCTGACTCCCACCACGTCCACCACCGCCATGACGGTGATTGGCGACATCCTCGTGGTGATGCTCATGAAGGCAACCGGGTTCACGAGGCAGGATTATGCCCTGCGCCACCACGGCGGCTACCTGGGACGCCGCGCCGCGCGCCTGCTTTCGCGTTGAAACGGCCCTTCCGGACAGGCATGCTCGCACCACGCGGACACAGTCTGCGCCAGCTTTACCCATGTCTGGCGGCGGGCTGGATGGGACGAAAGCATGAGATACGCACCCAACTGCAAATGCCCTCAGCAGAGCCTTGTTGAGTCAGGGAAGGGCCAACGTGAAGACGAAAACGCAATCCACTCCCGTGGCCAGCCGCGCCTCCAACACAATCCTCCCCCAGTCGTGAGACGGATCAAGCCGCCCCGCCCCGGACCCGCCATCGCCATCGCCTTTGCCCTGCTCTGCGCCACGGCACCTTGCGCGCAAACAGCAGACAGCCTGCCTGCGCCCTTCGCGCCAGCGGACGGGCCGGCATCGCCGTCGGCCCAGGCCGCCCCCGGCCCCGCCACAACGCGCTCCCGGCAGCTCTCTCCATCGAACCGGGGCACGGCCCTGATCATCTCGGAGATCATGTATCACCCCCGGGACACCGGCGGCACTGAGGTTCTGGAATACATCGAGATCTTCAACACGGAACCGGTGTCCGAGATCATCGGCGGCTGTCGGCTTGGCGGCGACGTCGAGTTCGCGTTCCCGCATCGCATGGCGCTCCCCGGGCGCAGTTTCATCGTCGTCGCGCGCGATCCGGAGTCGCTGCGGCAGGCGACCGGAATCACCAACGTGATCGGTCCCTTCGCGGGAAACCTGCCCAACGACGCCGGACAAGTCCGGCTTTTCAACCGCGCAGGCGCCGTGTTGCTCGAGGTCGAGTACGAAGATCAGATGCCGTGGCCGATTGCCGCTGACGGCGCCGGGCATTCGCTGGTGCTGGCCCGGCCGGACTACGGCGAAGACTCTGTCGACGCCTGGTCCGCCAGCGCCGAGATCGGCGGTTCGCCTGGCCGGGCCGACCCGGAGGTCGAAGACCCGCTCGACGCGGTGGTAATCAATGAGTTCCTCGCAAACAGCGACCTCCCCGAGGTCGACTTCATCGAACTCTTCAACCGCGGCACCCAGACCGTCGACCTGTCCGGATGCGGGCTCAGCGACCGGCCCGATACCAACAAGTTCATCATCCCCGCCGGGACTCTGCTCCCGGCCGGTCGATCGGCGCTCTTCTCCGAGGCGGGTCTCGGTTTCGGTCTCAGCAGCCAGGGCGAGTCGATCTTCTTCGCGCGCCCCGACGCCACCCGCGTGATCGACGCAGTGCGTTTCGGCGCGCAATCCGCAGGCCTCTCCTCCGGACGCTCCCCCGACGGAGCCCCCGCCATCCGCGAACTCTCGCGTCCGACGCCCGGCGCCCCCAACAGCGCCCCCGCCCTGCACGATATCGTCATCCACGAGATCATGTACCACCCGATCTCAGGGCTCATCCAGGACGAGTACGTCGAACTGCACAATCGGGGCAGCAATGCGGTGGACGTTGGAAACTGGCGGTTTGTAGACGGCATCAGCTTCATGATCCCGCCCGGCACCCGCGTCGAACCCGGCGGCTACCTGGTCGTGGCGCGCGACCGCGCCCGGCTCCTCACGAAATATCCGCAGCTCAACTCCGCCAACACGCTTGGAGACTACGAGGGCGAACTCTCGGACCGCGGCGAACGCCTGGCCCTGGCGAGACCGAACGATCCGTTGCTGCCTTTCCAGGACTTCGTGGTGGTTGATGAGGTCACGTACAGTGACGGCTGGGGGCGCTGGACCGACGGAGGCGGAAGCAGTCTCGAACTGATTGACGCGCGTGCCGACAACACGCTGGGCGCAAACTGGACGGGCAGCGACGAGACGGCCAAGAGCTCCTGGACCGACATCGAACACACGGGTGTGATTGACAACCAGGCCGGGACCATGGAGGAACTCCAGGTCTTCTGTCAGCAGGGCGGCGAGTGCCTCCTCGACAACATCGAGTTGAAGAAAGCCGGCGAGACCGTCAATCGCGTCCAGAACTCCAGCTTCGAAAGCGGCATCAGCGGATGGGAGTTGCTCGGCACACACGAACGGTCCGGGATTGAAACCGGCGCGGGCTATGCCAGCAACCGCAGCCTGCACGTGCGCGCAACCAGCCAGGGCCGCTACACCATCTCCGTCTACCGGATCACTTTCGACCGCCTCTCGACGCCGATCACCCCACCCGGCGCAGGGGAAACGTTCACCATCCGCGCCAAAGGCCGCTGGATCGCCGGTTGGCCCTACATCATCCTCGGGGTCAAGGGACATGCCCTCGAGGCTGTGGGCGCCCTCGACGTGCCCGACAACCTCGGCACACCCGGCCAGCCCAACAGCCGGCGCGTTGTCAATGCCGGTCCGGCCATCTGCGACGTCCAGCACGCGCCCGTGCTGCCCGCGGCCGCTCAACCAGTGACTGTGTCCGCCCGGGTCCATGATCCCGATGCCGTGGCGTCGGTCGCCCTCAAGTGGCGCAACGACACCGCCGCTGGCCCGGTAACCACCACGCCGATGACCGATCCGGACGGCGACGGCGTCTACCGCGCGACCTTCCCGGGACTCCTCACGGGACAGATCGCATCCTTCACGATCGAGGCCGCCGACGCCGCGGCTCCGCCCGCCACCAGCCGGTTCCCGGGACCGGCGCCGACGGGGATGCCGGTCTTCGAATGCCTGGTGCGATTTGGCGACACGCTCCCGCCCGGGGTCTTCGGCGCGTACAGGGTTTGGGTCTCGTCCGGCAACGTGGCGCGGTGGCAGGCCCGCCCGACCCGCAGCAACGAGCCCGTCGATGCCACCTTCACCTACGACGATTATCGTACGGTCTATAACGCCGCCGTCCGCTACCGCGGCAATTGGCGTGAGGGCGGGTTCGAGGACTACCGCCTTGCCGCCTACATGATCGAGTTCCCGAAGTCCGAACGCGTCCTCGGGGACACGGAGATCGCCCTCGATTTCATCAGCCTCAACCAGGACAACGGCACCAAGCAACAGGAGAAACACGCCTACTGGATGACGCGGCAGGTCGATCTCGCCTCGATCGCCATGCGCTATGTCCATGTCAGCGTCAACGGATCCGCCCTGTTCCGCTACGACTCCCTCTCGCCTTCGAGGTCGCTCTGCAGCCGGTGGTACGGGGACGACGATCCGCACGTTTACGAGCAGCTCTATCCGCACGAGCCCTTCGCCAATTACACCACGACCGGAGGCGTCAAGAAGCAGGCCAAATACCGCTACTGCATGCGCAAGAAGGTCACCACCGTGCCCAACGACGATTTCTCGCCCCTCTATCGGGTGATCGACGCCCTCAGAGCCCCAACCGACGACCTCTACGTCGCCCGGGTGTCGGCCCTGGCCGATATTCGGAGCTGGGCGGGCTACTGGGTGATCAACCGGATGTGCGGCAACAGCGACCACTACCACTCGGCCGGTTACCCGCACAACATGTACACGTACATCCCTCCTTACGCACGCTCCAGGCTCCACGTCAACGACACCGACGGCGCCTTCAGTTCCGCCTACTCGCTCTTCCCCGACTCCGGCTTCCTGCCCGGGACCATGTTCGCCAAACCCGAGTTCCGCCGCGTCTACTGGCGCCTGGCCTGCGACGTGGCGCGAGGCCCCATGGATCCGGCCCTCAGCACCGCACGCCTCAACGCCTGGTACCAGGCCTTCCGCGACAATCGACTCGCTGCCACCCCGCCCAGCGAGATGAGCGCCTGGATCACCGCGCGCAGAAACGAATACCTCCAAAGGCTGGCTCCCATGACAAACCTCGCCTTCAAGGTATCCACCCCGAACATCGTCGCAAACGCAACGCCCATCACCGTCATCGGCGAGGCGCCCATCGCCGTGACCGCCATCGAAGTCAACGGCCTCCCCCACGCCGTCAAATGGATCGGCGAAACCGCCTGGCAAATCCGCATCGCCCTCGCCCCCGGGAGCAACGCCCTCGCCTTCCGCGCCCTGGATGAACAGGGCGCCGTCGTCGGAAACGCCACCCTCGCGGTCACCTACAACGGATCGCCCGTGTCGCTCGAAGGCAAGCTCCTCATCAGCGAAATCATGTACCACCCCGCGGCCCCCGCCTCGAGCTTCATCGAAATTCTCAACCTCTCCCCGACGGAAACCCTCCCCCTGGGCGGGCTGCGCGTGGACGGCATCGATGCCACCATCGGACACGGACGGTTCATCGCGCCGGGCGGGTATGCGGTTGTGGCCAAGAGCCTGCCGGGCTACCAATCGACCTACGGCAACGCCGAGGCCGTGGTCGCGGAATTCAGCGGCACACTCGACAACGGCGGAGAGACGCTCAGCCTGCAATGGACTGAAGGCACAAACACAATCGTTCTCGACCAGGTCACCTACGGCGACGATCCACCCTGGCCCGCCGCCGCCGCCGACGGCGCCGGCGCGTCGCTCCAGTTGATCAACGTGTTCCGCGACAATGACCGCATCGGCAACTGGACCGCCATCGACCCCGGCAGCACGCTGCCCCTGGCAACGCCCGGCCAGACAAACAACGTCACCGCGCCGCTCCCCGAGTTTCCCCTCCTATGGATCAATGAAGTCATGCCGTCCAACACCAGCGCGCTGGCCGACAACGCCGGCGAATTCGACCCCTGGGTCGAACTGTTCAACGCCGGCACGAATGCGATCGATCTCACCGGCTGCCACCTCAGCAACGATCCCTCGAACCTCCGCCAAGGGGCGTTCCCCGGCGGCTCGATGATAGGCCCGGGTGATCGCTTGCTGGTTTGGGCCGACGCCCAGCCCCAGCAGACCGATGCCCCCCATCTGCACGCCGCCTTCCGCCTCGATAGCGGCAGCGGCACCGTGGTGCTGGCCTGGCACGATTTGGGCCGCACTCTCGTCCTCGATGCCATCGCCTACGCCGATGTCCCCGCCGATTGCTCGTACGGATCCTATCCGGACGGCGCCCCTCACGCCCGCCGGGTCTTCCACAACCCCACACCGGCTTTGCCCAACAGCCCCGCCTGGCCGCCGCTGCTGGTCACCATCAACGAGTGGATGGCCGGCAACACCCACACGATCGCCGATCCCGCCGATGGCGATTTCGACGATTGGTTCGAACTCCACAACGCCGGCCCCGACCCGGCTCACGTTGGCGCGTACACATTGACCGACAACCTCGATAACCCGACAAAGTTCTCGATCCCCGTCGGCACCATCATCCCGCCCGGCGGCTTCCTGCTGATCTGGGCCGACGAGGAGACCGGCCAGAACGACCCGGACCAGGATCTGCACGTCAGCTTCAGGCTCGCCCAGGGGGGCGAACACATCGCCCTATTCGATCCGGACGGCGCCCCTGTCGACGCCATCTCCTTCGGTGCACAATCCAACGACATCAGCTTCGGGCGATTCCCCGATGGCGCCGAGTTGCCCGCGTACGAAATGGTCGAACCCACTCCCCGCGCCCCCAACAGCATGGCCGGCGCCAACCGGCCCCCCGTCTTCGATCCGTTGCCCGAACAGACTGTCGCCGAAGGCAGCCCGCTCCGCTTCACCGTCAGAGCCACCGATCCCGATGCAGGCGAGACGGTGCGCTACAGCCTCGGCCCGGACGCCCCGCCCGAAGCCGCATTGGACGAGCTGACCGGCGAGTTCCGCTGGGTGCCCGGCGAAGCCGATGGTCCGAGCCTGCTGCGATTCCTCGTTCACGCCGCCGACAACGGAGCGCCGGTCCGAGTCGGGAATCTGCGAGTGAGCGTGAACGTCACGGAAGTAAACGAACCGCCCCGGATCGATCCAATCCCCGACCAGGTCGTGGACGAAGGGGCCTTGCTCGCACTCGAATTCAACGCCACTGATCCCGATCTGCCCCCCCATCGGCTTATGTTCACTCTCGCCCCCGGCGCGCCCGAAGATGCCCTCCTCACAAAGGACGGCGCCTTCACTTGGATCCCCGACGAATCGCGAGGCGACACCAGCGTGGCTCTCACCGTGCGCGTCTCCGACCAGGGCTCGCCCGAGCACACCGATACCGCCAGCTTCAACGTCCGCGTTCGTGAGGTGCCCAATCCGCCCGTCATGCCGTCCCTCCCAACGCAGTTTGTCGCCGAAGGCAATCTGTTCAGCCTCCGCATCGCTGCGTTTGACCCGGACACGCCGCCCAGCCCGCTGGTCTTCGCGCTCGATGCCGCTCCGCCCGGGGCGACGATCACGCCTCTGACCGGCGAGATCAGGTGGCTGCCCGGCGAGGAAACCGGCCCCACCAACGCCGCCTTCGTCGTGCGCGCCACCGAACTGCAAGCGCCCCACGCCAGTTCCACCCGCGCCTATGACGTCACGGTGACCGAGGTGAACCAGGCCCCTGCCCTCCTCCCGATCGCCGACCAGACCCTGCGCGAAAGCGACACGCTCGCCATCCAGGCCGCGGCGCTCGATGCCGACCTGCCTCCGCAGACGCTCACCTTCTCGTTCGCCGGCGCCGCCCCCGCCGGCATGTCCATCGATACCGCCACCGGCCGCATCCTCTGGCCTGTCGCGCCTGACCAGGGCGCCAGCACCAGCGACGTGACCGTGCGGGTCACCGACGACGGTCCGCCCCCTCGCTACGCCGAGCGGACGTTTCGCGTTGTCGTCCAACCCCGGTCGCACCTGGTCATCAACGAAATCATGTACCGCCCCGCAACGAACGCGACCGAGTTCATCGAGATCGTCAATAGCTCATCGAGTGCGACGGAGGACCTCGACGGTCTGGAACTCACCGCCGATGCGCTCATGTTCGCTTTCCCGCACGCCATGACGCTCGAACCCGGCGCCTTCACCGTCGTGGTGCGCGATCGCGCAGCCTTCGAAGCCCTTTACGGCCCCACCGTGCCGATCGCCGGCCAGTGGACCGGCCACCTCGATTTGACCGCCGACACCGTCCGCCTGACCCGCGTCGCGCCGGGTGGCCGGACAGAGACCCTCGACGCGGTGCGTTTTTCCTCGGACGCCCCCTGGCCCGGCGCGGCCAATGGCCAGGGCGGCTCGCTCCAGTTGATCGACGCCCAACAGGACAACACACGGGTCGGCAATTGGGCCGCCGTCCCCTCTCTCGGATCCATCCAGTCCCGCCGGCTGCTCGAGATGACGAACCTCTGGCGCTACGAACAGTCGGGCCGGAATTTCGGCGTTGCGTGGCGCAATCCCAGTTATGACGACTCCGCCTGGCCCTCCGGACGCGCCCTGCTCTACGCCGAAGACGCGGCCTTGCCCGCGCCCAAGAACACGCGGCTGACCGTCGGAGCGATCACGTTCTATTTCCGCGCCTCATTCCTGTACGATGGCCCCACCGCCGGTGTGCGCCTCAAAGTCAACACCATCATCGATGACGCCGCCCTCGTCTATCTCAACGGCACCGAGTTGTTGCGCGTCGGATTCAACGACGGCGACCAGGTCGCGTTCAACACCTTCGCCGGGCAATGGGTCGACAACGCGGCCCTCGAAGGCCCGTTTCTCATCGAGCAGGACGCGCTCCAATACGGCACCAACGTCGTCGCGGTCGAGGTTCACCAGAACAACGCCAACAGCTCGGACGTCGCCTGGGGAATGAACCTCGAAGTCGAAGGCACAGCCGACGCCGCCACGCCGGGCCGCCCCAACTCGCTCGCCCATGCGCTGCCCCCTTTCCCGCCGGTCTTCCTCAATGAAGCCCTGGCCGTGAATGAAGCCGGCCCGGTCGACAACGCCGGCGAGCGCGAGCCCTGGATCGAGTTGCTCAACGACGGCCCCCTGCCCGTTTCACTCGAAGGTTGGTATCTCGCCAATTCGTTCACCGAACTGACCCGATGGCCCTTCCCCGCCGGATTCGAGATCAAAGAACGGGAGTTGCGTCTTCTCTGGGCCGACGGCGAACCGTCTCAAACAACCCCAGCCGATGCTCACACCACCTTCCAACTCGTCAACGGCGGTGTGCTCGCGCTGGTCCGCATGCAGGCAGGCATGCCGGTGATCGTCGACTATCTGCGCCTGCCCACCCTGCCCGCAGACATCTCCTACGGTTCAATGCCGGATGGTCAGACCCGGATCCGCGATCTCCTCGCTTTTCCCACACCCCTCGAGCGCAATCGCCACGTTCCGCCGCCGCAACTCGCATACGTGCCGTCGAGCCCCGCCGATGGCCTCCGCTTCGAGTGGACGAGCATCCCCGGCGTCAGGTACCGCGTCGAAGCCGCGATCGCCCTGACCGGACAGCCCTGGGTGACGCTCGCGGAATCCGTGGCGCAGTCCGAGTCCATGCGTTATACCGAACCGCCAGCGGCAACCATGCGCTACTACCGCGTGATGGTTCCGTAGAGCAGGTTGGGCAGGACGTCGAAGTTCAATGTCACACGCCCCGGCCCCGGCGCTTGGATGGCTTCTTTGTCGCAACCAGGATCGGCCCCGCACATGTGCCCGTTAGGCTCCGACCGCCCTCATCCGTGACCAGATACGTGTTCTCTGTCCCAACCATCCCAACACCGGGCACCCCTCGCTTCGGCTCGACCGCTAACACCATGCCCTCGAACAACGGTTCGTCGAACCCCTCCGCAATCACCGGCCATTCGTCAATCTGCAGCCCGACACCATGTCCGAGAAACTCCGCCCGGCGGCTCCCAAACCCCATGAAATTCTCGAGGAACCCGGCGTCCAGACTCTCCATCACGCTGCTGTAGATCGTGGATGGGATCGCCCCGGGCTTCAGTGACGCGGCGATGCGGCCCTGGATCTCGACGCACCGCGCGTGAAAGGCGCGTGCCTCCGGCGGCAGCGGACGCCCAAACGCGTAGATCATCGTCTTGTCCGTCGCGTACCCCTCGACGCTGCAGCCCAGATCGACAAACACAAGATCGCCCACCCGCAACCGCCGGTCGCGGCTCCCGAGCACCGGCGCGGCCGGTCCCACGCCCCGGCATCCGCCCGGGCCGTTGAAACTGGTGGGATAAAGCGAGTTCTCCCCGAACCCGAGCTGCCCCACCGCGATGTCCACGTTGAACATCGCGAAACGCACCGTGCCCTCATGCCCCTCGCTCACCATGAGCCGGTACAAATCGCAGCCGAACTCGGCCTCGCTCATGCCCTCGCACATCAACGCCGGCACCCTCTCCTCCATGACGCGACGGTGAATCGCCCCCGCCCGCTCGATGATCTCGAGTTCGTACCGGCTCTTGACCGATCGCACCCACCCAATCGCCGAATCGAGCGAGCCGGCTTCATCACACGGAAAATGCTTCCGAAACCGGCTCACAAGACCGAATGGCACCAGATCGGCCTCGATGTGAATGGCTCGCCGCCCCCGCGCCGGCTTCATCCCCTGAGCCGCATCCCGAAAACTCCGCATCGGGCGAATGTCCGGAAACAGCGATTCCGCACACGCACGTTCCAGGCTCCGACGCACCCAGAAGACCGCGTCGCCGTCGCGCGGCACCAGCAACAATCCGTCCTGCATCGTGCCGGTCAGGTAATACTGGTTGACGCGTCCAAAGAACGCCGCCAGTTCCCAGTCTGGGCAAACCGCCTCCATCCGTGACCGGAACCGCTGCATCCGATCGTCCAATTCCGCGCGGGGCACCTGTGCTGTCATGATTTCGCTGACGCCATTATGCGCCCCCGCCCGGCCGCGCAAAGGAGGAAGTGCTGCCAGCCCGCCGATCCGCCGATCACTCGCGCCGCGCAAATCCCAATCGCGCCTCGTCGCCAAGGCGGTCTTTCCCGGCGATCCCGCCATCGACGATGCGCCTGCCCTCGTGGCAGCGACGCCGGCAGGTCGACTGCATGAACCGGGCCCGTTGCGCGTTGCCCCGGTCCCCAGCAATCTTGGTTCAACCCCATTTCGTTTGCGCAATCCACATCTCCAAAATCCGCCTCATTTCCTGGGTGACCAACGCGTCCGCGAACCGCTAGACTCGTCCCCATGAACAACCACTCGATCCCTCTGTTCGCCTGCCTGGTCCTGGGCCTGATCGCACCCACCCTCCAAGCCGCGCAAGAGCCAACCGACCTCCCCAAGGCCTTTGTCGACGGCACGGGTCCGGGCTGGCGCGAGCTCGGCGGGGCCGATTTCACCCGGGTCAATTGCGATCCCGAAACCTGGACCTTCGAAGACGGTCTC
Organism: uncultured Verrucomicrobiota bacterium; assembly: GCA_964413865.1. GTDB lineage: Bacteria > Verrucomicrobiota > Verrucomicrobiia > Limisphaerales > J093 > MWFF01. The sequence continues at coordinate 586 of CAYPUR010000085.1, read as the reverse complement.
ATCCGATGCACCGGACAGCCCATCGGTGTCACGCGCTCGGTTCGCAAGTACGCCAACTTCGAACTTGTGGTCCAATGGCGCCACCTCCGCTCAGGCGGCAATTCCGGCGTCTTCGTCTGGGCCACCGACGAAGCGCTCGCAAACCTCAAGCCCAATCAATTGCCCCCCGGCGGCATCGAGGTGCAGATGCTCGATCACGGCTACGCCGAACAGTATGAACGCGACCAGAAAAAGAAGCCGGATTGGTTCACCACAAATGGCGATGTCTTCGCAGTCGGCAAATCCAAGATGAAGCCGTTCCCGCCCCTCTCGCCCAGCGGCGAACGCAGCTTCCCCCGCAAGAACCTGAGCAAGGGCGTCGGCCAATGGAACCACTACTACGTCCGCTGCATCAACGGCGAGGTGCGCCTGTGGGTCAATGGGGAGGAGGTCTCGGGCGGAACGGATTGCGAACCGCGGACCGGCTACCTCTGCCTCGAATCCGAGGGGGCGCCGATCGAGTTCAAGCACCTCCGGATTCGCGAGCTGCCTTAGCCCGGATTTCTCACCACCGGGAGGATGACAACGAAATCCGGGCTGCGGCAAA
>CAYPUR010000084.1:0-18413 GCA_964413865.1 uncultured Verrucomicrobiota bacterium | reverse complement strand
AATCCGGGCTAGACGTCGAAAGGACATGCTTAGACAGAGCATCGGGGCGAGCTTAGGAAGCGGAAGGGGATGGTCAACAAGAAAGCTCGACACACCAAAGCCCGGCGCGCATTCGCGCTTTGCGTCAACCGGCAGTCATGGTACCACTCACGCCGCATGCCCTGCCAACCTGCGACACGGGCGATGTGGGTGGGTACGCCCCTCATGGGGGTCGCGCTCTGGCTGGCGATTGCCGCGATCAAGGTGGAGGCCGCCCCGGATTCGTACGGGCTGACCCGGTACACGGCCGAGCAGGGCCTGCCGGAAAACACCATTCGCGCGCTGCTCCAGACCCGTGACGGCTATCTGTGGATCGGGACGCTCGCAGGCCTGGCCCGGTTCGACGGCCTGCGGTTCAAAACGTATGACAGAAGCAACACCCCCGAGATGCTCAGTGACGCCATCAACGCCCTGGCCGAAGACCGCCGAGACAGGAGTCTGTGGATCAGCTCTGGCCGAGGCCTGCTGCGGTGCCACGAGCACCGGTTCGAGCGCTTCGACCCCGAGGATGGATTCCCGCAGCCTTACGGTTCATTATGGCCTGCGCGTCAGGGCGGCCTGTGGTACTCGCCGCATCCAGGACACTTGGTCCGGCTCGACACGCGCACCGTCCGAACCTGGGAGCTTCGTGCGCGCCGGGTCTCTGCGGATGGAGACGAGATTGTAGGACACCGCATCACTCGCGTCCTCGATGAGGAGGACGGCAGTTTGCTCGTGCTGATGCACATCGGTTTGTTCCGCTTTCTGCCGGAGACGGGCGTGTGTGAACGGCTGGACCTTCGCGGATCGACCGACACGAGTTGCCGTCATTTTCACAAGGAGCTCGACGGGACGGTTTACGTGGCGGCTCGGGAAGGGCTGTGGCGGCTGGCGGGGAGCGCGGTGGAAAGGGTCGAAAACGTTGCGCCGGACGACCCCCAATGCCCGGCGCTGATCCACCCGTCGAGGGATGGCGGCTTTTGGGTCGCCTGGAGCGAAGACGGCCCGCCCCGGCTGGCTCGATTCCGCGATGGGGCGTCGGGGTTTCTCGACCTGTCCGAAATGCCTGATTACCCGCTGCTGTCGTTCTGCGAGGATGCCGAGGGCCATCTCTGGCTGGGGACAACGTCCGGCCTCTGTCAGTTGCGGCGCAAGGCCGTCCGGGTCTATGCCCGCGAAAACGGTTTGCGAAACGACTTCGTGCGGACCGTCACCGAGGGGCCGGATGGGACGATTTGGCTGGGGACGGTTCAGGGGGCTAGCGGGCTCCGCGATGGGCAGGCGACCAACCTGCCCCCGATCCAGCCGCCATCCAACTGGGGATGGGCCGAGGGACTCCTGGCCGACCGCCGCGGACGCGTCTGGTACGGAGCTATGAGAAACACAGTCGCCGTGCTCGATCGCGGCGCCTGGATTTCCGTCCCTTCCCTGAGCCTGGGCGATAGCTGGGTGCGCACGATTCGCGAGGATCGGTCGGGCCGGATCTGGGTCGGCTTTGACCGCGGCGTGCTCTGGCTGGACGAGGAGGATGCGGTTCGAACGTTACCCTGCGAGTTGTCTCAACCGGACGTGCGGGTCATTCACCAGGATCGGCGGGGTGATGTGTGGTTTGGCACGAGCGGCGGCGGGCTGAATCGGATGCGCGGCGCCCAGGTCACCTCGTACACGACGGCACGGGGTGAGTACAACAATCGGGTATGGTGCATCCACGAGGACGCCGATGGCATCTTTTGGATCGCCACGCGCGACGGGCTGAATCGGTTCGTGCCACCGGAGGTTTCCCCGCCCACCCCCTCCCCATCGCGCTGGGAGGACGAGGGGGGCGGGAGCCGCTTCTTCACCTTGACCAAGCAGCACGGTTTGTACGAGAACACGATCCAGAACGTGCAGGAAGACGACTTCGGATATCTCTGGCTGAGCGGGCTGCAGGGCATCTACCGGGCTGCGCGTCGCGACTTGAACGAGGTGGCGGCAGGGCGGCAGGGGCGCGCGCAGGTGCTCGCCTTTGGCGAAGCGGACGGAATGCTTAACAGCCAGTGCACTGGCATGTATAATCAGGCTTCGGGCTGCAAGGACCGGGAAGGGCGCATCTGGTTTCCGACAGCCCGCGGAGTGGCGATGGTTGATCCGCGCACGATCCGTCGCAACGAGGTGGCCCCGCTGGTGGTCATCGAGCAGGTGGTGGCGGACGACGAGGTCGTTTTTGGCGACGGCTGCCCATCGAGCGCCCAAGCCGTAAGCGAGACCTCCCAAGCGCTGACCCGGCGTTCGATGCTTCCCGCCGGCTCTGCACTCCCGCCGTTCCCGACATCGCTTGGCGCCGGACGGGGGCGAGTCCTGGAGATGCGCTACACGGCGGCCAGCTTCGCGGCGCCGAAGCGGGTGCGCTTCAAGTACCGGCTCGAAGGCTACGACCGCGACTGGCGTTATGACGAGGACAACCAGCGCGTGGCCTTTTACACCCGGCTCGGGCCGGGCGCGTACGCCTTCCGCGTCGCCGCCTGCAACAACCATGGCGTCTGGAGCGAGCAACCGGACGTGTTCGCCTTCACCATCGCCCCGCATTTCTGGCAGACCTGGCTGTTCTATGTCCTGTGCGGCGCGGCTGTGATTGGACTGGCCGGGGCCATCCAGGCCTACCGTCTGCGCTGGCAGCGGCGCCTGCTCAGGCTGGAACAGCAACAGGCCCTGGCGAACGAGCGGACACGCATCGCGCGCGACCTGCATGACGATCTGGGCACAGCGCTGACCGGTCTGGCGCTGCAAATGGACCTGCTCAGTCGCGACGCGCACGGCACTCCGCCCTGGGCGAACCGCCTCGCCGAGTCGGCGACGGGCATCCGGACACTGGCCGCGCGGATGCGTGAAGTGGTATGGGCCGTCAACCCGCACTGCGACACCGTGTCCAGCCTGGCCGGTTTCCTTGAACAGCAGGCGGGGCAGTTTCTCAGGTCCGCTCCCATGCGCTGCCGACTCGATTTTCCCGACGCCGTGCCGCCGCTGCCCCTGGACGCCGAGACGCGGCACGCGCTGGCGCTGGCCGTGCGCGAGGCGCTGACGAATGTTGTTCGCCATGCAAATGCCAGCGAGGTTGTCTTGGGTCTCCGGGTCGAATCCGGACGGCTCATTGTCCGGGTGGCGGACAACGGGCAGGGTTTCCTGATTGCCGAGAGCGTCGGCGCGGGCCAGGGTTTGGCGAACATGCGTTCGCGCCTCGAGAAGATCAGGGGGGAATGCCAATGGCGGTCGACCCCCGGCGCCGGAACACGCGTGGAAATGAGCGTGCCGCTGCCGGACGGCAGCGGATCGCAGACCTGAAACCTATGAGCATCCGTGTGGGGATTGTGGAGGACGACTCCCGACTGCGGGAGACTCTCGCACTCTTGATTGACCGCGCGCAGGGATTCTCGTGCGCGGCGTCGTGCGCGAGCGCCGAGGAAGCCCTGCGGCAGCTCCCCGGTGCCGCTCCCGACGTTGTGCTCATGGACATTCACCTGCCCGGCGCATCCGGCATCGAGTGTGTCGCCCGGTTGCGGCGGCTCCTGCCGCGCACGCAGGTCATCATGCTCACGATCGAGGAAGACATCGACCGGGTGTTCGAATCGCTGAAGGCCGGCGCCACGGGCTACCTGGTCAAACATGTCAGGCCGGAGGAGATCCTCGAGGCCGTGGCCGAGGTCCAGCACGGGGGCGCGCCGATGTCCAGCGCCATTGCGCGCCGGGTGGTGACGGCGTTTCGCCAGCCGCCCTGCGAAGGGGGCGTCGACGAGGCGCTCACGATGCGCGAGGAGGGTATACTCCGTCTGTTGGCCAAAGGCTGCCGATCCAAGGAAGTCGCCGACCACCTGCAGATAGGGATCGGCACGGTCAATACGCACGTCCGCCACATCTACTGGAAACTGCACGTCCGGTCCCGCGCGGAGGCCGTGGCACGCTACATGGCGCGGTGAGCGCCGCCACATTGTCAGCGTCGAGCGCCGCTCGTTCACTGGACCATCGGGGGCGGCACAGCCCGGCCCTCGAACTGGGCAAGCTGCTCCTCTTTCGAATAGGTGCCGTAGAAAGGCGCATTGGCATCGAGCCAGAGATAGAGGCGGCGCCGATCCTCGTCTGGCAGCGCCGCCTTGGCGCGATGCGTCGGGTCCTCGAGAATGCGCGTCAGCGGGCTGGCGTCCGCCCCGATGCGGCCCGGATGCGTCGAGGCCTCGGCGATCGAGGCGCCGCCCCACTCGAACCACCGCAAAAAGGGCCTCAGGTTCTGGTAGGATCGCGTGAAGGGCGGCTCCGGGTCGCCCGTGAGAATCAGCGCACTTGCGTCGGCGCCGGTCGATCCGTCGTGGCAGCGGACGCAATGTCGGTCCAGGACGGGTTGCACCAGCCGCGGATAGCTCAACGGGCGACTGCCGTCAGGACCGGGCTCGATGTGTGAAGGCGCGCGTGTCGAGGCCAGGGTCGGACGCGTGATCGGCGTATTGCGCCGCGGCTCGTGGCAACCCACGCAGCCCCGGCGTTCTCCCGGCTGGAGGTAGGTCGCACTGCGCATGCTCTGGATGGCACGACCGGCGGCGTCGACGGCCTGAAAGTACAGCGGCTTGCGGGCCGGAGCGCGGAAATAAGCCGATCCGTCCGATTCCACCGCCACGGTCCCCAGGAGCAGGCGGGCGCTCTCGGCGTTTGCATGGCCGATGCGGGGTTGATTGGCGACGTGCGTGTGCGTCTTGGGGAGGACTTGAAAGACCCGGAGTTGACGGACCGGGCGGTTGGCAGGCATCGGGCGGAGGCTCAGGCGGACATCGGTGAGGAGGAATTCGCCCTCGTCGCCCAACGTCGGATCGAGCGTGCTCGCACAGGCTGGGGGCGCCGGCCGCGGAGCCAGGGGGATCGGGTACATCGAGGACGCCTCCGGATCGCGATAGAGCAGTTCGAGGTTCCCCGCGCGATCCAAGTAATAGAGCCCGGTGCGCGTGTCGCGCGATTCGCCCGAACTCATACCGGGCAGCGGTTCATGGCTGAATGCGACCAGAAACCCATCTTCCGACAAGGGCCAGGGGCTGTGGAAATAGCTCTTCGGCCATCCCGCGGCCTCGGCGAAACAGACCTCCGGTGTGAGGACTTCGATGTCCTCGAGCCGGTCTTCGCCCGTCTCCGGATCGAGCGCGGCGCGCTGCGGATCCACGATCACCAGCGAGCCGCCCACGTCGGCATGATGGGCGCCGGCCACGAAGACAATGCGCTGGGAGCCCGGGATGGCGCGGGGCTGAAAGCACGCGTTGATCCGCGTCGTGTAGTTGCCGAACAGCGACACCGGGTTCGAGCCGTCGGGATTGCTGGCCCAGAGGCCGTGGAAATTCGCTGCCGAGCGATCGACGTAATCCCAGCGCGTGTACACGATCCGGCCGTCGTGAAGGACAAACGGATGCCATTCGTTGGTCTCATGCCACGAGAGCGTTTTCACATCCGATCCGTCCGGGTTCATCCGCTGAAGCGTGTAGGCCGGAAGCGGTTCCCACACACCGTGGCACCGGCCAAAGCCGCCGCGCCGGGTCGACATGAACGCCAGGGCGCCATCGGGCAGCGGACAAGGATCGAAGTCGTCGTTGGGACCGTCCGTCAACCGGCGCAAGCCGGAGCCATCGGCCTCGATCGCGTACAACTGGAAACAACGCCGATCAGTCGAGTAGAAGTCGGGCTTACGCGGCGCGCGCTCGGCAAACGCGAAGTAAAGCGTGCGCGCGTCATAGCCGAGCGCCAGAGTGGTGTAATTGCCTCGGGGCAGCCGACCCGCAACCAGGTCGCGCACCTCGAACGAGACCCCGGGCCGTTCGAGCACGAAGACGCCGCCGCCGGCCACGTCGCCGTAGTCGTAGAAGTACCCGAGGTATTCGTGCAGCATCTGGCAGACAAACCGATGCCGCTTCATGAACGCGATCGGCTGCCCTGCAACGGCCGGGTTCCGCAGCGCGAGGTCGCGTCCGCTCCACCGCACTCGATTGTACAAGGCGAGCCGATCATCGGACGGCAGCCGTCCGGCCGCTCGCGCCTCGGTCCGCAGCGACTCCCATGCGCGCCTCTCGATGTCCAACTCCGCGGGTGCGAGTGCCGACGCCAGAATGTTCAACAGACTTTGCCCCCGCGCCACCGCGGCTTCGAGGGCCTCGATGCTCCCGGGCTCGCGGCCCAAACGGCGCTCCTGGGCCGCCCAATCCGCCTCGACCGTCGACTTGAGCTCAGGCTCGACCGGCCCTGGGCGCGCCGGGATGCCGGAGGCCGAGACCCAGAGCGCACAGGCCAAGAAGAGGTGGAACCCGGTCATCAACCAAGATAGGCCCCGACGTGAGATCAGGCGCAGCCCTGTCAAATGTCCGGACTAGGCCTTCCAGCCGTGGTTGTCGCGCACCTGGATCATGGCGGCGAGGATGTCATTCCAGGTCTGTTGCTGTGTCATGATGGCGTTGGGGAACATGCATCCATCCCAGCAGATGTGTTTGAACTTCCTGGTCACCTTGCCGGCGCCATCCCGCATCCAGTAGCCGGCGTCGCGGGCAATGTTGAGCTTCCCGTTCGGATCGGTGGCCATGCAGTGCTTGCCGGTCTTCTCATGGGCGCCCGATCCCTTGACTGTCGCGTCGTTCTGCGCCACATGGAAATCGATTGTCCACGGGCGCAAGGCCGCCGTGAGCTTCTTCATGGCCTTGTGGAAGACCTCCGGTTCCCAGTTGAACTTTTCGGGGACCAGCCGGTGCTCCGGAGCGTTGTAGCCGAGCAAATAGAGAAGGGTGTGAGCCATGTCCGCCTGGAACCCGAGCACCCTGGGTTGGCCGACGCCCTCGAGGACCTGAAGCATGGACTTCCAGGAATGCATGCCGCCCCAGCAAATCTCCCCTTCCGCGGCGAGGCGTTCGCCGCAGCCCTTGGCCACCTTGGCAGCCTCCTTGAACGTCTCGATGATCCGCTTGGTGTTGCCCTTGGGATCCTTGTCCCACTCGGTCACGCCGGCGGACGAATCGATCCGCACCACACCGCCCGAACGCAAGCCCAGCTTCCGGAATGCGCTCGCGATCCGGCACCCCTTGCGGACTTGCCCGACGAACTTTTTTCGTTCCTCTTCGCCGCCCATGGCCGACCCGCCGCCCGTTCCCTCCCAGACCGGGGCGACGACCGACCCGATCGCCAGGCCCTTGCGCGCGATCTTGTCCGCTACGCGCTTCAAGTCGTCGTCGGTCGAGTCGATGTCGATGTGGGGAGCGAACAGAAACAGGTCGACGCCGTCGAACTTGACGCCGTTGACCTCGGCCTTGGCTGTCAGATCGAGCATGGTATCCAGATCAATGCCGGGCTCGGCGCCGGGGCCGCCTTTGCCGACGAGGCCGGGCCACATGGCATTGTGCAGTTTCGGGTAGTTGTTGGCGGAGTTGCTCATCACAGATCCTTTCAGAGCAGGCAGTTCGACTCACGTTTCAGGCGGCAAGAAAGGTCTTTGGCTTGCTGTTACGCCCCGGTCGCATCGAGTGCCCTTTGGATTTTCCACCGAGCCTACCCGCGCCGGCTTCGGGCAATCAACGCCAAACTGCGGCTCGCCAACCGAACCGAAGAACCGAAGGCTGGGCGAATTCGCGAAATGGACCGGTGCATCCACGACAGGCCGGCAGAGCGAGAACCGCGGCGTTGACTCCCCTCGGGCCACGATCGAAAAACGACATGCGGCACGACATGCAGCATTGCGCCCGACGCCGGGCTGCGGCATAAACTGTGGCGACAATGGACATTCGCAGAATCGCACTGATGATCGGGGGGGTGCTGGCCACGGGCGTCTTGGCCCAGCAACCCGTCACTGAAGCCGAAACCAACGCGCTGGCGGCGATCCGCGCGCAACGCACCGACGGGCTGATCGCCGTGCAGCCGTGGGTCCAACTCCTCGACTCGAACCGGCTCGGGGTGGGCTGGATCACCTCGCAACCGTCCGACGGTGCGGTGGAATGGACGCAGTCGGAGAACGGCGACGAATGGCGGCAGGCGTGGTTTTCGGAGGACGGTCTGAGGCACGCGAACACGACAGCGCAGCGCGCGGTGATCGACGGATTCGATCCGGCCAAGCCGATTCGGTTCCGGGCCAGATCCCGGGCCATCGAGTCATTCAAGCCGTACAGTGTCGTGTTCGGCCAGCCGACAGTCTCGCAGGACCGCAGCCTGCCCGCACTGTCACGTCCGAACGGCGCTGTCTCGTTCCTCGTCTTCAACGACATCCACGACCGCGCGCAGTTGTATCCGCTGCTCGCCGAGAAGACGGGAGCGCCGGTCGATTTCGCGGTCTTCAACGGGGATGTGCTCAACGATCCGCAGACCGAGTCGGAAGTCGTCGACCACCTCCTGACGCCGATGGCCTGGTTCGCCGCGAAGTCGATCCCCTGCTTCTTCCTGCGCGGCAATCACGAGACGCGCGGCGCGTTCGCGCGACGGCTGAAGGACGATCTCATCCTCCCCGGAGAACGATACTACGCCGCGATGACGTTCGGCGCGGCGCGCGTGGTGCTCCTCGACACGGGCGAAGACAAGCCGGACGCGAGCGAGGAATACAGCGGCCTGGTCGATTTCGATCCGTACATCGAGGCGCAGACGGCCTGGCTCCGCCGGGAGATCGCGGGCGAGGCCTTCCGGCAGGCGACCTGGCGCCTGGTCGTGATGCACATCCCGCCCGATTGGCGCAAGGATGAGGCGAAGCTCTGGCACGGTCAGCGCCGCGTCAATCAGCGGTTTGCCCCGCTCTTCGACGCGGGCAAAGTCACCGCGGTGCTTAGCGGTCACACCCACGTTCCGGACGTGATCGAGCCGTGTCCTGACGCGCGCGGGGGCTTCCAGTGGCCGGTGTTTATCGGCGGGGCGCCGTCTCTCGCCAAGGCCACCGTCTTCAGGGTGGATGCGGACGCAACGACGCTCAAGATCACGCGCTTTGCCGGCGATGGGACGGTGGGCGCGGAACGAACTTGGAAGAAGTGAGGCCGCGCGGAGAAGAGGGCGAGGGCGCGGGAAAGGGGCGGACGGAAGACGCCGGGGCCGCTCCTGTGGTCGAAGACCTGGGTTTCGCCTGAGACCCGCCTCGCTGGAAACGAAGTCCGGCAACGATGTCCGCACCAAGACCCCAATCGCCCACGCAGGTCGTCAGTGTCCCGCAGGAAGTCACGGGACAGCCCCGTCGCGTGGTTGTGGGCCGGGTGACATGGCGGGACACGTTTGCCGCGCTTCGGCATCGCAATTACAGGCTTTTTTTCGTGGGCCAACTGGTGTCGCTGATCGGGTCGTGGATGCAGAACACGGCCCAGGGGTGGCTGGTGTACCAGTTGACCGGGTCGAAGGTGCTGCTGGGCACGGTGGCGGCTGTCGGGTCGTTGCCCATGCTGCTGCTGTCCGTGTGGGGCGGTTCGGTGGCCGACCGCCATCCCAAACGCACCGTCATCTACTGCACCCAAATCACCATGATGCTCCTGGCCTTCGCGTTCGCGGCGCTGGTCTGGTCCGGAAACATCCAGCCGTGGCACATCCTCGTTCTGGCGGCGCTGGGCGGGGCCGCGATGGCCTTCGACATGCCGGCACGCCAGGCCTTCATGGTCGAGATCACCGGACGCGACGACCTGATGAACGCGGTGTCGCTCAACAGCTCGATCGTCAACGGCGCGCGCGTCGTCGGCCCCGCCGTCGCCGGATTCCTCATGGCCAAGGCCGGCATGACGCTCTGCTTCGTGCTCAACGGAATCAGCTACTTCGCCGTCATCGCCGGCCTGCGCATGATGCGCCTGCCCAGGTTCGTCCCTCCCCCGCAGCCGGCTTCGGCTGGACGCCACATCCTCGATGGCTTCGCCTACGTGGCCGCTCATCGGCGTTTGCGCGCCCTGTTTCTGCTCTTTGGCGTTGTGGGCATTTTCGGGTGGTCGTACTCCGTCCTGTTGCCGGCGTATGCGACGGACATTCTGCACGTGAGCGAGAGCGGATACGGCGCGCTTCTGAGCGCCAACGGTCTCGGGGCGCTGCTGGGCGCCCTGACAGTGGCGACTTTCGGCAGCCGGATGCAGCCCCGCCTATTGATCCTCGGGGGGCTGTGGACTTTTTCCGCCATGCTGCTGCTGCTGGCGTTTGTGCGCTGGTTGCCGCTCGTCCTGCTCTGCCTGGCGGTGGGCGGGTGGGGCATGCTGCTCTACTTCGCCACCACAAACACCCTCATCCAGACCAGCGTCTCCGACGCGATGCGGGGACGCGTAATGGGCATCTGGGCGCTGGTGTTCGGCGGCATGGTGCCGATCGGGGGACTCGAATCGGGCGTGCTCTCCCAGGCGGTCGGTGTCCCCTGGGCAATCGCAGCGGGAGCCGCGGTCTGCGCCGGGGCGGGCCTGGTCACATGGCGGCATGGGCGCCGCCAGCCGGAGGCGTCCGCCAATCCGCACCCGTGAGTCATGGCCAAGAGCCGCTGAGTTGGAAGAGGATCACGGTCGCTCCTCTTCGCTTGACGGCACGGCCCCGGGTTCGCGACCGTAGGGGTGCCGATGAAGTTTATTGATGAGTATCGCGATGCCGGCCGCGCGCAGGAATGCGCGCGCGCCATTGCACGCTCGGTGACCCGGCCCTGGACGATCATGGAGGTGTGCGGGGGGCAGACCCACGCCATCGTGAAGTTCGGCATCGACGAACTTCTGCCCCGGGACATCACCCTCGTCCACGGTCCCGGCTGTCCAGTCTGCGTCACGCCCCTCGAGTTGATCGACAAGGCCATCGCCATCGCCTCGAAACCCGGTGTCATCTTCTGTTCGTTCGGCGACATGCTGCGCGTTCCCGGAAGCCACACCGACCTCCTGTCGGTAAAAGCAAACGGCGGTGAAGTGCGGATCGTCTACTCTCCCATGGACTCCGTCCGCCTCGCCCGCGAGCATCCGGACCGGCAGGTCGTTTTTTTTGCCGTTGGCTTCGAGACCACGGCCCCCGCCAACGCCATGGCAGTGTTTGTAGCGCGGCGGGAACAACTGGCCAACTTCTCGGTGCTCGTCTCGCATGCCCTGGTGCCGCCCGCCATGTCGGCCGTCCTCAGCGCCCCTCACAACCGCGTCCAGGGTTTCCTGGCGGCCGGCCACGTCTGCGCCGTCATGGGCTACCACGAGTACGAACCGTTGGCGCAGGAATACCGCGTCCCGATCGTGGTGACCGGCTTCGAGCCGGTCGACATTTTGCAGGGCATCCGGCATTGCGTGCTCCAACTCGAAGCGGGCGAGGCCAAGGTCGAGAACCAATACGCCCGCGCCGTGAAACGGGAAGGAAACCTCCCCGCCCAGCACATGGTCCGCGAGGTCTTCCAGGTGATCGACCGCAAGTGGCGCGGCATCGGCGCCATCCCGCGCAGCGGATTCGGGCTGAGACGGGCCTATGCCGAATTCGACGCGGAAACCCGGTTCGGGGTCGCCGACTACCACGCCGAAGAGCCATCCGAGTGCCTGAGCGGGCTCGTGCTCCAAGGCGTGAAAAAGCCGAACGATTGCCCCGCCTTTGGAACCCGGTGCACACCGGAGCATCCGCTGGGCGCCACCATGGTTTCCAACGAAGGGGCTTGCGCCGCCTACTACCGCTACCGGCGACAACACGAAAGCCACCGATCTTTATGACCTCTGACGACACCGCCGGTTGCCCCCTCCCCATCAGCCAGCACACGCAGGTGCTCATGGCCCACGGGGGCGGCGGACGCCTGATGCAACAGTTGATCGACCGAGTCTTCATCTCCGCATTCTCAAATCCGCGCCTGGACGAGCGTCACGACGGCGCGATTCTCGACGCCCAGGGGCGCCGGCTCGCGTTCACAACTGATTCGTACGTCGTGCACCCTCTCTTCTTCCCAGGCGGCGACATCGGCACGCTCGCCGTCAACGGCACGGTCAATGACCTGGCCATGTGCGGCGCGCGTCCCCGCTGGCTGAGCGCCGGCTTCATCCTCGAAGAAGGCCTGCCGATCGAGACTCTCGAACGCGTGGTGGCCTCGATGCGACAAGCCGCCGCGACCGCGGGCGTCGAGATCGTCACGGGCGACACGAAAGTGGTCGAGAAAGGCAAAGGCGACGGTCTGTTCGTCAACACCGCGGGCGTGGGCACGATCGAACACGATTTGCCGATTGGTCCGCGCCACGTCCGGATCGGCGACGCGATCCTGCTCAACGGCGACCTGGGACGTCACGGGATGGCGATCCAATCCGTGCGCGAGGGGCTCGAGTTCGAGGGGCCGATTGAAAGCGATTGCGCCCCGCTGGCGGACATCGTCACGGGATTGATCGAGGCCGGAATCCCAGTGCATTGCCTGCGCGACCTGACCCGCGGCGGCCTCGCCGCCGGACTGAACGAGATCGCGGCGACCGCCCGCGTCCAAATCGACATCGCTGAAAACGCCGTGCCCGTGAGCGAGCCGGTCCGGGGCGCATGCGAGATCCTCGGTTTCGATCCGCTTTACGTGGCCAATGAAGGCCGGATGATCGCCTTTGTGCCCGAATCGTATGCCGACCGGGCGCTGGCGGTCATGCGCGCTTCGCCGGTCGGAGACGGTGCGTGCAGGATCGGGACAGTTCTCTCCGATTCGCCGGGCCTGGTGACGCTGAAAAGCCAGATTGGCGCCCGCCGGATCCTCGATCTGCTCAGCGGCGAGCAGTTGCCTCGGATTTGTTGAGCCCCAGCCGACCCCGCAGACTGCGAACCTTCACCGCTGCAGCCCATCGGGACGCGACCCGGCCTGTGCCGAGGCTCTCACAGCACCTGCACCTCCCTGCTTCGGATCACCCGGACGCCGGCGTTGCGCATCTGGTCCAGGGCACGGTCGGTGTCGTCGGGCGCGAGGTTCACACCGCGGCAGGCATCTTCAATCAGGTGAACGCGGAATCCTTCCTGGACGGCGTCGAGGGCGGTGAACTTGACGCAGTAGTCTGTGGCCAATCCGACAACGTGGATGCCGGTCACGCCGCGTTCATGCAGCCATTCCGCCAGGCCGGTGGATTGCCGGTGGCCGTTGTCGAACAGCCCGCTGTAGCTGTCGATGCGCGCATCCGTGCCTTTGGGAAAGACGCGGGCAACCCGGCGCGTATCGAGTGCCGGGGCCAGGAGCGCGCCGCCCGTGTTCTGGACGCAGTGGACCGGCCAGAGGGTCTGCGGAAGACCGTCGAGATCGATCTGCTCGTACGGTTTCCGGCCCGGGTGATTTGCGGCAAAGCTGGCGTGCCCGGGCGGATGCCAGTCTTGCGTCGCGACGATCAGCTCGAATCGAGGCAGAAGGCTGTTCACGATCGGAACGATCCGATCCCCCTCGGGCACGGCCAGGGCGCCGCCGGGCAGGAAGTCGTTCTGGATGTCGACAAGAATGAGTGCGGTCATAGGGACTGATGCGGTTGCTGTTTGACGAACTCGCGCAGCTCGGCGAGTTCGACCTCGAATCCGCCGCTCAGGATCGGCCAGCGACACCATGTCTTGGGATCGAGGTTCTCGTCGTCCAGATGAAACGATGGCGCGTAGCGTTCGCGTTTCCATTGGTTGCGGCTCCAGAGGCGGAAGAAACGCTCGACCCACACGGCCAGCGAAGCGGCCTCAAGGTCGGGGAACCGGGCGCGCATCAATTGGAACACCTCGATCGGCGACCGCTTGTCGCGGATGGCGGCTTTCTCGATCGCATCGAGCACCGGATAGGGCATCAGATCGGTCTCGTCGGTCTGGCCTTGCTCGGCTGGACGCAGCTCGGCGGTCGGCTGCTGAGCGTTGATGGCGGCGAGCACGGGGAACGGATGCAGGCCGTGCGGGCCGTCGGTCTCGAGCCAACGCAGCCACTGGCGGAGAAAGGCCTTGTCGATGCCGGCGATGGGGGACAAACCGCCGCTGGTGTCGCCGTCCATGGTGGCGTAGCCGACCGCGGCCTCGCTTCGGTTGCTGGTGCAAAGCAGGAGGGCATCTTCGAGATTGGCCAGCATCCAGACACCTGGGGACCGGACGCGGGCCTGGATGTTTTGCAGCGGGATGTCGTCGCGGGTCCAGTCCAGGCGGCGCCCGAGCGAGGCCTCGATCAACCGCACATAGCCCTGGTGCAAGGGGCCCACGTCGAGTTCGTGATGCCGGGCGCCGAGCGCCTTGGCAACCGCCGCGGCCGCGGCGCGCGTCACGGCCCCACTGTTCGCGGTCGCCTGGTAAGCCGTCGTCAGAAACCGCCCGGTGAGAGAGCGCGGGGTTATCTCGGCTGGCAGATTCCGCGCGTGAGCGAGCTTGGCACGAACGCCCTCGGCCCCCAATTCGACCAAGGCCAGCTCGAACGAGAGCGCCACCAGACAGGAAACCGCGGCGGAGTCCGCCCCGCCGCTGAGGGACACGACAAAGCCCTGAGACCGGCTCTTGCGCAGGTAATCGAACAGGGCCAGGGCCACGGCCCGAGTGAACTCTTCTTCCTTGAGCGTCGGGCTCGATTCCCAAGACGCATCCCCGGAATCCGGAGGGACGGGCGCTGCCGACGCGGGCAGACCCGCCAACCGATTCCGGGCCGATCCTGGCACATCGCGGATCCGGGCCTGGTCTGGGGTCAGTGCGGGCCAGTCAAAATCGGTTCGGACCTCGAGGGCATGCGCCCCGGGCAGTTCGGGTTGGTAACTGCCGGTGCGGGCCTGGTTCATCCTTGTGGCCTCGACGTCCACAACCCCAAGTGTCAAGCCCCGGTCGAGAAAACCGAGCCTCGGTCCCGTGGCAAGCAGGCGCCCGCCCGACGCGATGAGCGCCCCGCCGTCGAAGATCGTGCGTCCAGCTTCATTACCCACCAGGTTGGCATAGACATAACTCGCGCCAAAGGCCCGTGAGCCTTCGAGGACGAAGCGGCGCCGGACTTCGAGTTTGCCGAATGCAAAATGACTGGCGCTCGGGTTGAGGATCAGATCGACCCCGCGGCGGGAAAGCGCGGCGCCGGGACGGTTCGCCACCCATGCGTCTTCGCAGATCTCGAATCCCATCCGCACTCCGCCCACGTCGAAAAGCAGGTCGCCGATGGGGAACCGCTGCTGACCGCCGCAAGGCTCCGGAGCGACAAAGGTGTCGCGGACCTCGGGAGGCCACGGCTTGAACCACCGCGGCTCGTAGTGGATGCCGTCACCGGCCAGAAACCGCTTCGCGACCAATCCGGCCAGGCGCCCGTCCACAACCAGGGCCGCCGCGTTGAACACCGCGTTCTGGTGCAAGACCGGCAATCCGAACGAGACCACCAAACCGCCGGTCTGGGGGACAAGCGCCGCAAGCGCATGCCAGGCGCGCCGGTGGATATCCGCGGCGTGCAAGGCGTCCTCGCATCCGTACCCGGTCAGGCACAACTCGGGCAGGCAGACCACGCTGACGCCCGCGGCGCGCGCGTCTTCGAGGACGGCGCGGACATTGGCGAGATTGTGACGCCAATCGAGCGGGACTTGATTGAGGACGGCAGCGGCAATCTTGACCAGTTTCATATCATGACAATCCCCGCGCCTGCATGATGAGCGCCGTTTTTCGCTCGTGCAGGCCCAGTTCCAGCCCGACGGGGTACCGATGCGGATTGGCCAGACGTTTGACGCCTGCCTGGAAGAGAGAGAGCTGGCTGCGGACACGCTCGCGGATCGCCGGCAGTGCCGGCGATGAATACACACACCCCCCGCGGCGGAACACCGGCACCAGCAGGGTCTCGCGCGCCGTGGTCGAGCCAAACCGATTGCGACGCGTCGGATCCACCGGATCCACGATGGTGAAGTCCGGCGGCGCGCCCAGTTCCTCGTCGTAGATGCCGTCCGCCACGCACTCCGTGTCGGACCGAAAACGGCAGACTTGGAGAATCCCCGGCGTGGAGATCTTCACCGCCTGTTCGGACAGTTTCATCTTGGGTTCCCATGTGCCGTCCGGGCGGCGGATGCCGCCCAGTTTGTAAACCCCGCCCAAAGCCGGCTGGTCATAGGCTGTGACGAGCTTGGTGCCCACACCCCAAATGCCGATGGCCGCCCCCTGCGCTTTCAGGCTCTCGATCAAATGCTCGTCCAGGTCGTTGCTGGCGACGATGGCGGTTTGGGAAAACCCGGCTTCATCGAGCAGTTTGCGGGCTTCGATGCTCAACCAGGCCAGATCGCCCGAATCGAGGCGGACGCCTGCCAGCGCGTGGCCCCGCTCGCGCAACCACCCGCCCACGCCAATCGCCTCCCGCACGCCCTGCAGCGTGTCGTAGGTGTCGACCAGGAAAACGCAATTGTGCGGCATGGCCTCGGCGTAGGCCTGGAACGCCTCGCGCTCGGTGTCGAAGCTCATCACCCAGGAATGCGCGTGGGTGCCACGCACGGGAATGCCGTAGGCCTTTCCGGCCAGCACATTCGATGTGGCGCTGCAACCGCCGATGTAGGCGGCCCGGCTGGCCGTCAGCGCGCCATCCACCCCCTGCGCACGCCGCAGTCCAAACTCGAGCACCGGCTCGCCTCGCGCCGCCAGGCTGACCCGCGCTGCCTTGGTGGCGATCAGGGTCTGAAAGTTGATTTGAATGATAAGCGCAATTTCGAGGAAGTGGCCTTTGAGACTAGGACCGCGCACGCGCACAAGCGGCTCGTGCGGGAACACCACAGTCCCTTCCGGCACCGCGTCGACATCGCATGTCAGCCGCAGCCTGGCCAGGTGATCCAGGAAACCGTCTTCGAACAACCCCCGTCCATCCTGGCCCGTGAGCGATTGAAGATACGCCAGGTCGTCCGGAGCAAACCTTAGGTTGCACAGGTAGTCGACCGCGTCGGCCAGCCCGGCCGCGATCGCAAAACCGCTCCGGAACGGATTGGTCCGGTAGAACAAATGAAACACGGCCTCGCGCCGGTCCCGCCCGGTCTTCCAGTAACCGTAGGCCATGGTGAGCTGGTACAAGTCGGTCAGAAGCGCGGTGGCAGGCATA
Source organism: uncultured Verrucomicrobiota bacterium (assembly GCA_964413865.1). Classification (GTDB taxonomy): domain Bacteria; phylum Verrucomicrobiota; class Verrucomicrobiia; order Limisphaerales; family J093; genus MWFF01. Next base: position 1,471 of record CAYPUR010000084.1, on the reverse strand, counting down.
AGTGCGGTGCGGATGTTAGTGGCGGGCGCCTTTTTTTGGCAATGCGGAAAGCGACATCAGACCACAAGCACTCCCTTTCGGCTCGCCAGTCCGATGGCCGCGCGCGCGCCGGAATTGAACTCGAGATAATCCTGCTCGATGCCATCGCTGAAGATGACGCCGTTCTCCGGCATCTGAGACTCGAGGCTGAATGACGTGTCGGCGGTGATCCGTCCGAAAACCAGGGCGCACCCGGTGCGCCGGCTCGGGAACGGCTCGCGCACGGTGAAATACAAGTAGTCGGCATCCCAGGGGAACTGCCAACGGGCGCGCGCCTCGGACTGCGCGATGAGGGCCGGCTGGCGGGCAGTCGTTTCGGCCCCCGCGGCCATGCTCAATCCGTAGAAGGCCGCCTGGGCGCTGCGACTGATCGCTGTGGCGCCGCCCAACAGGCTTTGCAGCCAACCGGTCGAGCCCAAGCCGGTCGAGACGATGACGCCGCTCGAGGAATGATCCTCGACCGCGTCTCCAATCCGGATGCGGTAGCGGGCCGAGCCATGCGTGCGGAGTCCAACGAAGAGGTCGTTGACGGCACACAGGCTCTGGCCGTTGTTGAGCCTGGCCTGAGCCAGTGTGACGGCGTGCGTCGAGCGGCGTCCGGCCAGGACCTCGGGCATGAGCGCGGTCAGATCCTCGACGCGGAACGGGAGCAACTGACCGTCCCAGCGCTGGGGATCCGGGTTGACGCCGATCAGGGGTTGTCGGTCGAGATACTTGAGTGTGTTGGCCACCAGACCGTCCTGGCCGAGGGCGACGATCACATCCTGCGGCCCGAAGAGGAAATTGGGCAGAAAGCGGCGATCGAGCACCTGGAGTCGGCCCCAGAGGGCGAGGCGCTGCTTGGCCTGGCGCAGCGCCTCCCCGTACATCCCGTCCTCCCGCTCGTAATCGGCAAAGTCGGCGCCCAGATGCTCCACGTAGAATCGCGCCTGGGCCACCGTGTTGAATCGCCCCACCAACTCCGCGAGGCGGCTGGGCCGAATCACCAGGACGATCTTGGTCTCCGTGCGCGGTTGCATATGGAACTAGCGATCGCCTTCCCTGTCCATGAGCTCGCGCAAGAGATCCGGCGAGACGTTGAGCTGGCCGATGCGTTCGGCTTTGCCGGCCAGATCCTGGAAAGCGGCTGCAATCAGTTGTTCAGGCTTCATCCCGGTGCTGGCCAGGGCCTGGATCACGCGCGGATCGGCCGCGGCCAGCGCCTGCACTGTGGCTGCGATCCCGTAGGCGCGCGCGTCGGCCTCGGTCCGGGCGTTCTGAGTGGCCAGGCCGACGAGGTTCCGCCGCTCCGATTCGAGCCGGATCTGCGCGGCCATGTCCGATTGCTGCAGGAGGTGCTGCTTCTCGAGCACCGCGCGTTCGGCATCCATCTGGGTCTCGCGGATCTGGCGTTTCTTGTTCTCGACCGCAATCTCGGTGTTCAACTCGCTTT
>CAYPUR010000083.1:0-18436 GCA_964413865.1 uncultured Verrucomicrobiota bacterium | reverse complement strand
CGCGCTGTTCCGAGGTTGAACTCTAATCTGACTCCCTGGCTGGTGACCTTCACCGTAACTACTCAGGTCAAAACGGATGCGACGGGGCAGCATTGGGCGGTGGAAAACAGTTGGAGTTTGTGCGGGACTCTCAAAACGCCGCGTGGTCGTCTGTCGGCGTGCTCGAAGACGAAACTCTTCAGGGACGCCGGATCGGCAGTTCGGAGATCAGCGAGATCAGGGAGCTGATTGCGGCCAACCCGCTTTGGCATCGGCAGCGTTTGTCTGTGGTGTTGGCCCAGCGGTGGCAGTGGTATGCGACTTCGGGCCAGCTCAAAGACATGGCCGCACGTTCCCTCCTGCTCAAGCTGCATGAGCGAGGGCTCATCGTGCTACCGGAACGGAGGCGAGCTCCCACGAGGCGCCGTTGCGTGGCGGTTCCGGATCTGTTTGACTCACTCGCCCCTGAACCCGTTGAGGGCAGGCTCTGGTCCCTGCGCCCGCTGCAGATCCAGCTCGCTGGTCCCAGGAAGCCGGACTATCCGCTCTTCCAGAAGTATCTGGCCCGACATCACTACCTGGGCTATGGCGGACCGGTTGGGGAGAACCTCGGCTACTTGATCCGCAGTTGCACGGGGGTCGATCTGGCCTGCCTGCTTTTTGGCGCGGCGGCCTGGCAGTGCGCCCCCCGAGATCGGTGGATAGGCTGGTCGGCTCAGCAGCGCGTGCGCGGGTTGCCGTTGATCGCGAATAACCAGCGTTTTCTGATTTTACCGTGGGTGCGTGTCGATCATCTGGCCAGCCATATTCTCGGGCAAGTCGCTCGGCGAATCGGATAGGAGTTGCCGTGGACGGTACGGAACCGCCTGTAGATCTTGACGGTGGCGTTGCCGAGGCCGGAGCCAAAGTGCGTGAGCGCTTGAAAACAAAGGCCGTTGCTGCCCTCTGGGGCGCACTGACATCTTGCCGTATGAAATATGCGGGCTAGAAGGCAAGATGAGGCCTCAACAGGTGTTCGAGATTCGTTTCGCATTCCGAATCCGATGTCAGAGACGGCCAATAGCGCCACAGGCCCTTCCGACGGCAAGGTTTCAAGCGCTGTCAACCTTGATGCCTTGTTGACGCCGGCCCACGATGATATGGCGGTGGGGGAAACCGCGGAGCACCACCACGGCTCTGGCTCACTTTCTTCCGGGTGGCAGCAACTGCCAGAACTCTTGCGCCTGCACCTTTGTGACCAACGCCATGTAGTTCTTGCGCAAGACGTCTTCGCTGTGACCCAACGCCTCAGCAACCTGCGCCGCACTTCCAGTGTCGGCCAGCCAGTACGAGGCGGCCGTGTGGCGCGTCACGTCCTTGGGCCAGTGTGCGAACCCCAGTAGAGTTCGGAGCATCCGGATTGCGCGTCGGCGAGCCTGACGATGAAGCGGCAATTCCGCGCCTCGCATCTTGGCATGTCCCAACCAGGCCATCGCCGTCGGGTGCGGGTAAACGACGCGTCGCTGCCTGACCTTGGTCGTCTGCGCTTCAACACGGATCCAGCTTTCAGCGAAATTGATGTGATGCCAGGAGGTCTTCTCGGCCTCCTCCGGCCGAAGGCCGGCGAAGCTCGTCAAAACAAACCACCCGAGCACACGCCACCGTTCGGCGTCGAGCCAATCTAGGCATTTCTTCGTTTGTTCAACTGTCAGGATGGCGGGAGGGCTCTTGATGACCTTGACCGACTCAAGTCGGTCACACGGATTATCCGCCCGGTACCCCCGCCGAAGGGCAAACCGGAACAGGGTCGACAGCCGCGCACGAAGGGTCTGCCGGGAATGGATGCTCTTGGAGTCCAGAAAACCTTCTACATCGCGCACCCCAATGCTGGCGATGGGCATGCGTTCGCGCCCCCGCGCGAACTGCCTGAGCAGCATTGAAAGCGACTCGGCATACCGGGCACTCCTGCCGGAAGCCGACTTGGCATTCACTAATTCGGTGATCGCGTACTCCAGCGCCGGACTTGAACCGGTGAACCGAGGGCTGCGCTTCCAATCGGCGAGCAAATCCGCGAGATCGACCCCGAGTTCTTTGGCTTCGTGATGTACCTGGACCAACCGTTGCCGTTCGGAGGCGGGAAGGGCCAGCCAAGCACCGCCGACGGCTGCCTGTTGCGACCGTAAGATCCCCGCTTCCGCCTCCGCCGCCTTCTTCGAATCAAAGAAAGCTCTCTTGCGTTTGCCTGCCTCAACGCGATGGACGGCCCACTTAGTCTGCCCCCTAACCATCCACTTTTGAACGGTAATCTTGGTCGGCATCAATTTGCCAATGTTTGCCAATTTTGTCGCGCGAATCTACCGCGGACCCGCAGCGAATGTGCCTCGAACGTGCACCCAAGCTCTGTGCTTTCCAAGCGAAAAAGATGCCCAGTCTGCGGAGGCTCAGGGGCGGAGGACTTGCCAGAATAGACCGATATTATTGTACTTTTTGAATGTTCTTGGCCAAAAGGCCCGCAGGGTTTGTTCTTGCCGTGACGGCGGGATGCCGATAGTATTTTGCAGTTGATGCGCGCTTAGCTCAGTGGAAGAGCACTTCCTTCACACGGAAGGGGTCGCAGGTTCAAGTCCTGCAGCGCGCACCATGATCTTTCCGCTCCTACGTCGCGGAAAGATGGGGCCCCGCTGCGCGGGGCTCGATCGGGATCGACAACAGGCCGGCAGATGTTTGCTGACAGGCAGCTAAAGGGCCTTTGTCTGCCCGGGGATGGCGACGGGGTAGTGTCCGTTGGTGTCGGGCAGGACCGGGGCATTGGCGTCCATGGTCAGGTGTTCGAGGCCGGGGGCCAGTTCGAGATTCGAGGCGAAGGCGTCGTCCCAGGTGATCATCTGGCCTGATTCGCAGGCCATGCGGCCCATGATGGCGGTGAAGCACGACTTGGCGCAGTGTTCGGTCTCGTTGTAGGGCTTGTCGTTGCGGATGGCGTCGAAGAGGAGGTCGTGTTCGACCTGGTACTGATCGCAGGGCGGGCCCTGGTACTGCCAGGCGAGGTTTTCCGAGGCGAGGTTATGGCCTTTGAAGAGGCGCGGTTTGGGCTGGCCTTCGCCCAGAACACCGCAGCCTTTGGCTCCATGGATGATGTCGCCGAAGAAATCGTAGCAGCGGGTCATGTGACGGCCCTGGGCGAAGATGCGGGTGCCGTCGGCGAAGGTGTACTCGGCGGCATAGTGGTCGAACAACTGGTCGGCGTCGGCGCGGACCTGGCGCCCGCCCATGCCCTGGACGGAGACGGGCCAGGCGTTTTTGACCCAGCAGCAGACGTCGATATTGTGGATGAGCCAATCGACGATGAAACTGCCGTTGAGCCAGGTGAAGCAACTGTAGTTGGCGATCTGATAGGCCAGTTCGCTCATGCCCGCCTGGCGGGGGCTGACGCCGACGGGTCCGTGCATGCGGTAGGCCCAGGCAGTGATCACCTCGCCGATGAGGCCGTCGTGGATCTGCCGGACCGCTTCTTCGAGCGGTTTCGAGTGCCGGCTCATGAGGCCGCCGGCGACCTTGAGGTTCTTCTCGGCGGCGCGCTGGCCGATCTGCAAGACGCGCCGGGTGCCTGGGGCGTCGACGGCAAACGATTTCTCCATGAACACATGCAGCCCTTTCTCGACCGCGTGGGCGAAGTGAATCGGGCGAAAGGCAGGGGGCGTGGCCAGCAGCACAACATCCCCGCGATTGAGCGTGTCCATCGCCCGCTTGAAACCGTCGAGCCCGACAAAGCGCCGTTCGGGCGGGACATCGACCTGTTTGGGGAACTGGGCTGACAGGCCCTTGAGGCTGTTGTCGAGCCGATGCGGGAAGAAATCGGCCATGGCCCAGAGCTGGGTGGGGCCTTTGGTCGACAAGGCCTGGCCGGCGGCACCGGTGCCGCGTCCGCCGCACCCGATGAGGGCGATCTTGATTGTGTTGTTCTCGGCGGCGTAGCCGGGGCGGGCGATGGCGCCGGTTGCGACGGCTCCGGCGGCGAAGGCGGCTGAGGTCTTGAGGAACTCGCGGCGGGTGGAGGGTGTTGAGGAGGAGGGATTCATGATCGGGGTTAACGTTTGGAGGTTGATGCGCGCGGTTGGGCATCGCTCGATGATGCCTTAGCGCGGATGGTCCCCCGGCCCGATGCGGATGGCAAGGATTGTTCTCGCGCGATTCGGCCTTGGAGTTTGGGGCTGCGTTCCTAGACTCGGGCGCGTGTTGACACTGTTTCCCGTGGTGGACCGGGAATTGCGGACGGCGGCACGGCGATCGAAGACGCACTGGGTGCGACTGGCCGCCGCGACGGCTGCGTTTGTGGTCAGCGCGTGGATTGCTTTGTGGGTTGCCAAGACCCAGACGCCCGTGACGGCGGGGCGGTGGCTGTTCTCGTACCTGACGATTCTGGCGTTCGGGTACTGTCTGCTGGTCGGCCCGTTCATCACGGCGGACTGCATCAGCGAGGAGAAGCGCGAAGGGACGTTGGGGCTTCTGTTTCTGACCGAGTTGCGGAGTTACGACGTGGTGTTGGGGAAGTGGCTGGCGAACTCGCTGGCGGGCTTTTACGGGTTGCTGGCCATCCTGCCGGCGCTGGGAATTCCGCTGCTGATGGGGGGAGTGACGGCGGGCGAGTACGGGCGGACGGCGCTGGCTGTGGTGAACGCCATCCTGTTCTCGCTGACGGCCGGGATGTTTGTCTCGACGCTCAGCCGCGATCAATCGAAGGCCATTCTCGGATCGGCGGTGGCGATTCTGGGCGTCAGCGGGCTGATTCCGGGTCTGGCGGCGGTGCTCAGCTCAGGTCTGTTTACACGGCCGCTGCCCAATCCGTTGCCGGTGGCCCTGATGAGTCCGGCCTACACGGGGTATCTGGCGAGCGAACGCGTGTACACGACGGCGCCGGGTGCGTTTTGGGTTTCGCTGGCGTTGGTGTGCGGGATGAGCTGCCTGTGCATGGGGCTGACGGCCGTCTGGCTGCCGCGGCTGTGGAGGGAGAGTCCGGAGGAGAAACCGATTGCGCATCGCTGGCTGTGGCGGCTGGGCTACACGGCGGGGTGGCGGGCGACGTACAAGCGGCGGCTCGAGACGAATCCGGTGTATGCGGTTGCCGCCCGGCTGCGGTGGCCGCATTGGGTTTTCTGGGCTTTGGTGTCGCTGGTGGCGGTGAACGTCTACTGGCTGACGCACGGCTACCGCACCAACACCGGGGCCTCGGCCTTCCACACCTACTTTTCCCACGCGCTGGTGTTCACGAACCGGGTCTGGTTGTGCGTGATGGCCTGCCGGTTCTGGCTCGAGGCGCGCCGCACGGGGGCTCTCGAGTTGATTCTCACCTCGCCGATGCCGGCGCGCACGCTGGTGCGCGGTCATTGGCGCTCTCTCTGGCTTTTGTTTGCCGGGCCGGTGATGGTGATCGCCCTGCTGCACCTCTTCTACATCGGGGAGAACTGGCGGCTTGCGGCCCAACGCGGCCCGTTCAGCTCCGGCGTGCTGGAGCACTACGTCTTCAGCGCCGGGAGCAGCCTGCTCAACTTCGTGACCGATGTACTCGCCATCTGCTGGCTGGGGGCGTGGCTGAGCCTGGCGTCGCGCCGCCCGACCTTTGTGATTCTGAAGACCTTTGCCTGGGTTGTGTTGGGGCCATGGACGCTGGGCGTCCTGTTCCCGAATCTCTCCTCGCTGCTTCCGGTGAAGGTCATGACCTATCTCAACACCAGTGCGATCCTGCGGGCGCTTGGGGGCGGAATGGTCGGTTACTCGATGGTGTTCCGAACCTTGGGCTGGGTGGGGAAGAATGCGCTGATCATCCTGTGGGCCCGCGGGCGGCTGCTGCGGCATCTCCGGAGCGCGGCGGCGCAGACCCATGAATGGGAGATTGGCGCCCGGTTCAGACGACGGCGGTCGCGTCCGCATGTTCCATGAGCCATGCCGCAGGCGGTGGCCGGCGAATCCAGGACCTTGCCGTGAGGCGCATCTTTCGGGATTGTCGAACTCTGACATGAAGACGGGGGTTGGGGATCATTCGAGCGGGGCCTCGACTGCGACATGACGCTTTTTCCGATCGTCCAGCGCGAGTTGCTCGTGGCGTCGCGCCGTCCAGGCGCCTTCCGGGCGCGACTGGTGGCGGCGGCTTTGGCGGTGGCGGTGGGCGGGATCAACCTGTGGTACCAGGGGGAATGGACGGGGACGACGGGGGTCGGAAGGGAGCTTTTCCGAACGCTGGCTTTTGTTGGATACCTGTTTTGCCTGGCTGCGGGGCCGCTGTTCACGGCGGATGTCCTGAGCGAAGAAAGGCGGGACGGGAGCTTGGGGCTGCTGTTTCTGACCGACCTGCGCAGTTACGACATTGTGGGCGGCAAGCTGGTTGCGGCGTCGGTGACCGCGCTGTTCGGTCTGATGGCGGCGCTGCCGGTTTTGGCGATTCCGATCCTGCTTGGCGGCGTGCGTCTGGTCGAATTCGGGGCGGTGGCCCTGGTTCTCGGCAACGCGCTGTTCTTCTCGCTCGCGGTGGGCATGTGCGTTTCGGCGGCGAGCACCCAGGCGCGCAGCGCGTTTGCGCTCGCCGTGTTCATCCTGTTCCTGTTTGCCGGCGTGGGCCCGTGGCTGCGGTCGGTCATCGGGAGCAACACGGGCCTTGGCATTCTGCTGGCCGCCAACCCCAGCTCGGCACTCGAACTGGCGTCGAGCGTGGCGGCGAACCGGGAGCGCGCCGTGCTGGGCTGGGCGTTGTCGGGGACGCACGGTCTGGCGTGGCTGTTTCTGGGGAGCGCCGCCTGGCTGACGCAGCGGGCGTGGCGGGAGCAGGGCGTGGTGAAGGCGGGCGCGCTGTGGCGGGACCGCTGGCACATGCTCAATTACGGCACGGCGATCGAGCGCCAACACTCGCGCCGGCACCTGCTGGATCGGAATCCGGTTCTGTGGCTGGCGAGCCGCAACCGGCTCAAGATCCGGCTGCTGTGGGGGGCTGTTGGGCTGGCGTTGTTCGTCTGGCTGGTGTGGCGCTGGCGGATGGGGATGGCGAGCGACACCTGGAACAGCACGTTCCTGATCGCCCTGTTTCTGCACGCCCCGCTGAAGTGGCTAATGGCCTCCGAGGCGAGCCAGCGCTGGACGCAGGAACGTCAGACAGGCGCCCTCGAACTGCTCCTGACCACGCCATTGTCCGTCGCCGAGATCCTCCGGGGCCACTGGCTGTCCCTGGGGCGGCTGTTCGGCCCGCCTGCGCTGGCTGTTCTGGTCGTGGAGGTCTTCACGCTGGCGGCCAGCGAGGGGCTGAACGGACTGGGATCGGACATGGGGCTGATGACGCTGGTCGGGGCGCTTGTGTTCATCTGGGACCTGTATGCGCTGGCGTGGGTCGGTCTGTGGCTGGGACTGTCGAGCCGCAAGTCCAATCAAGCGTTCATCGGCACGGCGGTGCGCATCCTTGTTGTGCCCTGGGCGGTCTTCCTGTTCGCACTGTTCTTCACAGGCGTTCAGGGGCCGCTCGCCCTGCCCCTGCTCTGGCTGGTCGTGTGCGGCCTCTGCAACCTGACGTTCCAGCGCTGGGCGCGGGACAACCTGCGCGGGCTGCTCCGGGAATTGGCTCCCGGCCGCCTTGGCCATGCGGCGGCCAACTGAAGGGCGAAGGAACGGCCAGTGCATCTGTAGGTTGTCGGTGGGAATCGAGTTTGCGCCGCGTGGGGGCACGCGGCCTACACCGGGCGACATAACACCGACAACAATCAGATGCACCCGCGGTCCTCGCGGCGTTATTCTTCGCGCTTGGCGAGTCTGGCTGCCAATGCTAGAGAGTCTTCGCGCGAAGGCGCCCCTGGTTCGTTCCGGAGAGACAGACACGGCATGATTATCGTCACGGACAGTCGCTGCACCGCCTATCAACAGTTCGGCCATCCCGAACGGCCGCAGCGCATCAGTCGGACCGTCGAGCGTCTGAGGGCGCAGACGGAGCTCGATCTGGTCTGGGCCGAACCGGCGCCGGTGACCGAGGCGCAGCTCGAGCGCGCCCACACGCGGTCCCTTCTCGAACGGCTGAATGTGCCGGCGGACTTCGACTCAGACACGGCGGCGCATCCGGACATTCGCGCGCACGCGGAGCGGAGCGCCGGAGGGGCGCTCTACGCGCTGCGGAAGGCTCTCGAGGGCAAGACGGCCTTCAGCCTGCTGCGTCCGCCTGGGCATCATGCGACGCCGGACCGGGCGATGGGCTTCTGCTATCTGAACTCGGCGGCGATTGCGGCGATGGAGGCCCGGACCAAGGGCGTCGGGCGGGTGGCCGTTTACGACTTCGATGTGCATCACGGGAACGGCACGGAAGACATCCTGCAGAGCGAGGACCGATGCGCCTACTTTTCCGTGCACCAATTCCCATGCTATCCGGGGACCGGGAGCGATTCCTACGGCAACGCGCATAATTACCCCGTGGCGCCGGGCGCGCCTCGAGAAGACTACCGCCAGGCGCTGTCCAGGGCGCTCGACGATTTGAAGCGGTTCAAGCCGGACCTGGTGGTGGTCTCGGCGGGATTCGATGCCTACTGCGGCGATCCGCTCAGCGACGCGGCCTTGCAAGAGGAGGATTTTGGCTGGCTGGGCCGCGCGATCCGGGAACTGGGCGTGCCGGCTTTCAGCCTGCTCGAAGGCGGTTACAGTCGGGACCTGCCCGATCTCATCTTCGCCTATCTGCGCGGCCTGGCCGGGAAATGAGGACAGCCGCCGCCGCTAGCCCGCATGTTTCATGCAGTTGTGACCGGAGCGGAGCGGATGACTCCAAAAAGCGGACCACTGCAGGGCTAGCCTGCATTTCTCACCACTTTTTGCCACCGCGAAGCAGGAGTTCACAAGAGAAGTCGGCATGCAGGCTAGTACCGCTCCTTCTCGGCCAGAGCTGCAATCAACTCGAGTTTCCAGGGCTCAACCCGCGGGGCCACCGAACAGGCGGTGCTGAGGATGTAGCCGCCCCCCCGCGCGCCATCCCGGAGGCAACGCCGCGCCTCGGCCTCGACTTCGCCGGGGGTGCGATAGGCCAGCAAGGCGACGGAGTTCATATTGCCCTTGATGAAGAGGCGTCCTTCGAGCTGCCGCTTTGCCGCGGCCAAATCCACGTCGCCCAAGGGCGGAGGATCCAGCGTGTCCAAACCTTGCGTCTCGGTCTCGATCATGAGATCGAGACGATCTCCGATCCGTCCGCACGTGTGGGTGTAAACGGGCACGCCCGCCGCGCGGATGGCCCGTGCGACCCGGCGTTCATACGGCAGGACAAAACCGGCGTAGGCCGCTCTCGAGAGGAAGCCTGCGCCTGCGAACGCCGACGATACGAGCACGGCGTCCGCCCCGCGCCGCGCCTGAGCCACGCCCCAGGCGATCGAGGACTCCGTCAGCCGGTCGAGAAAGGCGCTGGCCTTGCCCGGATCGGTCACCAGTGCCATCAGGGCCTCCTCGTATCCGAAGAGCTCCATGAAGTGGGTGAACGGCGAGAACACCTCGCCATGGACCGAGACCGCTCCGCGCGTCAACGCCCGCACCCGCTCGATCGTGTCTCCGAAGTACCCGGGGATCTCGCGCAGGAGGCCCGGGGAGGATTTGCCGTCGATCCACGGAACGTGACAGACGTTCCACCAATAACCTGCGAGGGCGTCAAGAGCGTCGAGCCGGTCCGGATCGAGCCGGGCGAAGTCGGCGCGCGGCAATGAAGCCTGGGTGGCGAGGCGATGCTGGGGGTTGTCATCGGGTGGGACGGTTGTGCAACTGCCGTCGGCCCACCCAAGTCGTGTCCCTTCGTCCGTGGCGTCGATCTGTTGGACGCGCGAGAGCAGGTCCGGGGGGCGGCCGGGCAGGTTGACGAGGATGCCATCGAACCGGTAGCGCTGTTGGAGGCGGACCAACGCCTGGGCGAAGCCCTCGGTGGTGAACCAGATTTCGAGCGGGGCAATGCCGCAGTTCAGGAAGTAGTGGCCCAAGGCGAGCTGGCAGAACACCGGCACGCGATCTGGCAAGAGATGCCGCATGGCGGATCGGACGCGCTCGCGCGAGTTCATCCTGGATTCGGCGATTGACATGGTTGCGGGGGAACAGACTGGTTTGTCTGAACCGCCAACTGCATAGGGCGGCGCGCGGCGCGTGTCGAGCGCCGACTGGCCTCGGACCGATCGGCGGTGCATCTGGAGGTTGTCGGTGGGAATCGGGTTTGCGCCGCGTGGGGGCACGCGGCCTACAGCGGGAGTCTCCATCCGTTGGAGGCCCGGTGCCCTCACCGGGCGACAGAACAGCGACAACAACCAGGCGCACCGTCGGATCGGTCCGGATGCGCATTTCGATTGACGCTGGCATCCCGGGCTGGCAGAGGTTGCCGCCGGCTGGCAAACGCCGCGGATGGTCCCCGGCGGGCGCGGCATCGTGCGATGTGCCGGGCCGGCTGTTGAACCCGTGAGCGCGGAAGTTAAGGAGTACCTCGCGATTGCGATCTTCGCCCTGACCTACCTGCTGATCAGCGGGCGGCGGCTGAAGATCCTGCCGCTGAACCGGCCGGCATCGGCCCTGTTGGGCACGGTGCTGATGGTTGTGGCGGGCGTGCTGACGCCCGAGGAGGTCTATCGGGCCGTGGATTACGACACCCTGGTGCTGCTGCTGGGGATGATGCTCATTTCGTCCTACCTGTTTCTCGCCGGCTTCTTCGATTGGGCGGCGGATCGGGTGCTGACGATTGCCCGCACCCCGCAACGGATGCTCCTCTACCTGATCGTCGCCTCCGGCGTGTTGTCCGCCTTGCTGGTGAATGACACGGTCTGTCTGATGCTCACGCCGTTGGTTGTGACGGTGGTGGTGCGTGGGGGGTTGCCCTTGCCGCCCTACCTCCTGGCCCTGGCCATGAGCGCCAACATCGGCAGCGCGGCCACACTGGTCGGCAACCCCCAAAACATGATCATTGGCGGGCTGTCGGGCATTCCGTTCGCTCGATTCTCGATGGCGATGCTCCCGGCAGCCGCGGCGGGGTTGGCCATTGAATACGCCGTGCTGCGCATCGGTTTTCGTCGCGTGCTGCGCGCCGCGCGCATTCAGATACCGGCCGGGCCCGCCCCGCAACTCGATCGGCGGCTTTTCGGACTCTCCTGCCTGGTGCTGGGCTGCACCTTCGCGGGGTTTCTCGCCGGGATGAACCTGGCCTGGACCGCTCTGGCCGGAGGGGCAATGATCATGGTTCTTGCCCGGCGCGACACGCATGAAGTTCTCAAGCTGGTGGACTGGCACTTGCTGGTCTTCTTTGCCGCCCTGTTCGTGGTGGTCGAGGCCCTGAACGCCACCGGCCTGCCCGACCAGATCTACGGTCCTGTGCGCGGTCTCTTCGGTCACACGCCCGCCGCCCAGGGCTGGAATCTCGCCTGGTTCTCCGCCCTCGGCTCGAACATCTTCTCGAATGTCCCTTTCGTTTTGGTGGCCGGTAAGTGGATTCCGAACTTCGTCGAGCCGGAGCGGATGTGGCAGGTGATGGCCCTGGCAACGACGTTTGCCGGCAACCTCACCATCCTCGGATCGGTCGCCAACATCATCGTCGTCGAGTCCGCCCGCAAACACGTCGAGGTGGGATTCTGGGACTACGCGAAGTTCGGTCTGCCGGTGACGGTGCTGACCCTGGTGGCAGGCATGTTGATCCTGCTTGGGTAGACGGATGTTCCATCGGGCTTCGCGGAGTCCGACCGTCCTTTGCACTGACGGGGTGAAATATGCTGGTCAGAGCGACGCGCCCGGGAAGCCCGCGACCCATTCGCCGCCGATCATCGCCGCCGCAACGGGCTGGCGGTTGTGCACCAGGGCGGCAGCGACCTCGCGCAGTCCGACATGCGACGAAATGGCGATGAGGTCGGCCCACGCGCCGGGGGTGATTTCGCCGGCGCGGCCCGCGAAACCCAGGGCCTGCGCCCCGTTGAGCGTGGCCAGGCGGAGGACGGCGTCGGGCGGCCACCTGGGGTGCGCCTGGGCAAACACCCGCATCTCTTCGAACAGGTCGAGCGCGACCGCTTGTCCCCGGGGCGTTGCGACCGTGGCCAGGCTGTCGGTGCCCAGGCACACGTTCACGCCGCGCCGCACCAGTGCCGTGACAGGAAAGGGACGGTGGCCGAAGTAGGCGTGGCTGCGCGGGCAGTGGATCACATGGACGCGGTGTCTGGCCAGCAGGTCGGCATCGCCGCGGGCGAGGTAATTGGCATGCACGGCCAGCAAATGGTCGCCGAGGAAATCCTGGCGCGCCAGGTGTTGAATGGGGGAGACCCCGCCGCAATCGGACATATCGCGCTGGTTGCGTTCGAGCCAATCGAACATCGGCCCGCCCCCCCTCGTGAACATCGCCTGCTCTTCCTCCGATTCGGCGACGTGCGTGGTGATGCGCCATCGGCGCCGGCGCGCGATCGCTCCGCATCGCCTGAGGAGTTCGGGTGCTGTCGAATACGGGGCGTGCGGCGAGAGAAAGGCGCGGTGGCGCCCGCGAGGGAGGGCGGCGATTGCAGCGAGGGCTTCGTCGAGGATCGCTCTGGGGGCGCGGCGGCTCCTGACACCGGTCAGTTCAATGAACGAGGTGACGCGCAAGGGGGTCGCCTGCCACATCTGCGGGAGGAGGTCAGGCACGGACTCGACATCGCCAACGACGGTGGTGCCGGTTCGGATCAGCATTTGGGCGCCGTGACGCCAGGAACGCGCGAAGTCATCACCGTTCCATGCGCTTTTGAGCTCCGTGATGCGTTTGATCCAGTCGGTGAACGACCGCGGAGGCGCCAGTTGGCCCGCCATGTCCGTATAGTCGAGATGGCAGTGGGCGTTCACCAGACCGGGCAGCAGGGCCACATCGCCCAAATCCGTCGGCGTTCCCGCGCAGTGGGGTCGGAGGTCCTTCCACCGGCCCACGGCTTGAATACGCCCCCCGGCGACGACCACCGCGGCATTGGAGAGGCGCGGCTGGCGGATCGGCAGGACGACGCGCGCCCGCACGACCTTCGGGGACTCGACGGTCATTCGGGGCGGAGCACGGATTGGGATCGAGCCGGCGAGGCCGCAAGTTTCAAGTCGAGAGTTCTGTGTCCTGGCGCTTGCGCTTCAGGCGTGCGGCATGGGTATGTTTAGCGGCCTCGCGTTTGCCGCGCCGTTTGCGGATCTGCTGTTCGATCTTCTTAAAGACCATGTCAATCGCGGTGTAGAGGTCGCTCTGGGAATCCTCGGCGAACAGGTCCGGTCCGCGGACGCCCAGTCGGACGGAGCAGCCGAACTGTTTCTTGGGGGCTTTGGTATGGTCGTGTTCGAGGCTGACCCGGGCATCGATTGCCCAGCGGTTGAAATGCTCGAGCTTGTCGAGCTTCTCGAGAATGTGTTCTTCGATGGCACTGGTCAGCGTGACGTTATGTGTCGTCAGGATGAACTTCATGGGCTTAAGGTGGCGTGCGGCGCGGACAAAATCCAGAGAAAGTAAAAGGCAGCAGTTTTGGAAGGCAGGCGGCGCCGCTCGCGCTGGTGAACCTCGGCCTGCGTCGTCTCTCAGGACCCGGTTTCCTCCCGTTCGTCGTCAGGCAGGGGGCGTCCCAGTGTTTCTGGAGCCCAGATCAGCGCGACAATGCCCAACAGGTAGGAACAGGCCAGCGTCATTGCGGCCAGGCGAAAACCGGGGATCGCCGTCAGGCCGTCCAGCGCCCTGGCGAGCGGTCCCAGGACGAATGGCCCGAGCGCGGCGACGTAGCGCCCCACGTTGTAGCAAAAACTCATGCCGGTGGTCCGCAGCCGGGTCGGGAAAAGCTCGGGGAAATAGATGGCGTAGCCGCCAAAAGGCGCCAGGGTGCAGAACCCGAGAATGGGCCAGAGATAGTAGATCTGGTGGGCCTGATGGAAGGTTCCGAACACGAGGATCAGGCTCGCCCACGCAATCGTCAGCCCGATCAGAAACGACAACCGCCTCCCCCAACGGGCTGCCATTGCCGTGAAAAACGTGATGCCCAGGAACGAGCCGATCTGTTGCAGGATGCCGCCGACGGACTTGAGGGGGGGTTTTCGGTCCTCGGTGATCGCACCCGCCAGGAGCTGGGCGAGCCGGTCCTTCTGATCGCCTGTGAGCGGGCCCGCCGCTGGATCCGCCGGGGCCCTCCGGGTGTCGGCGGCGCCGATGCGCGAAAGCAGTTCGAGATACTTGCGATTCTCCTCCGCACCGAGCCCTGCCACTGCGGCGGAATGGGCGGCCGGGGTTTCCGCTCGCAGAACGGCCTCGATCTTGGGCCGGGTCTTCGCTTCGACCGTCGTGATGGCGGAGTCGATCAGCTCGGGACTGTAGAACCCCACGCCCCAGAGCCCAAGCACACCCGCCACCGCCAGACTGACACCGACGAGCGTGTTGCGCCGCCAGACCGGGATGCGGAAGAGCTCCTTGATGCTGCCAAACTGGCGGGTCGATCCGGCCCGGGCCGCCGCCGCCCGCGCGGCCACCCACTTCTCGGGCTCCTTGAGCCGCAGGAAAATGACCACCGCCACCAAGGCCGGCAACGCCCCCAGGAAATAGAGCCCACGCCAGCCCCAGCCCAGTCTTTCGTCGGGGACGACCAGACCCAGGCTGACGGCCGCCAGGACGTTGCCTATGGCCGAGAGGGCCTGGAGCGACCCGAGCGCATGGGGGCGCGCCCTGTCGGGCATCACTTCCGCGACCAGGGCTGCGCCGACGGCGAACTCACCGCCGACCCCTGCCCCGGCCAGGAAGCGAAAGAGGGCGAAGTACCCCCAACTCGGGGAGAGGCCACTGAGTCCGGTGCACGCGGCGTAGACAAGGATTGTCGCGGCCATCGTCTTGGCGCGGCCCCAGCGGTCTCCGAGCATACCGAAGAACAACCCGCCGGTGGCCCAACCGAGGATGAAGATCGAGGTGGCGTAGCCGCCGTAGGTGGTTTGGGTCAGGGTGTCGGCGTGGGGCAACAGGTCGCGCATCGTGATCGAGCGCGAGAGCGTGAAGATCTGCTGATCAAAACAGTCGAAGAGCCAGCCGAAGGCGGCCAGGGCGAAGACAAACCATTGATACCGGTTTGGGAGACGCCACCAAGGGGAACCGTCGTAGTTTGGGCGGTTCGCGGCGGCGTTCATCGCGGCGTCGAAGGCCGGTGCGGATCAACCGCTGTCGGGCTGAGGCCGGCTTCACGGGCCTGGCGCGGTCCCCATTGGTCGTGACTCGTCGTCATGACACCCGCCCGTAAAACCCTTCAATAATCTGTCGGAAGTTGTTTTCCGCCACATTCACGATTCGCATCTCGCGCTTGGCGTTCTCGGCGGAGTCGCTGGCGTGGGCCGCGTTGATCATGATGTTGGATCCGAACTCGCGCCGGATCGATCCCGGCGGCGCCTTGGTGGGATCGGTTGGCCCGAGGACATCGCGGATCTTGGCGACGGCATTGACGCCCTCATAGACGAGGGCGATGCACTTTTCGGTGCCTGGCTGGGTCATTTGGGCCGGCTCACACTCGCTGGGGCTGCGTCCGGCCATGAAGCGAACGATACTCTCGAATTGGTTCTCGCCCAGGAGCGGGCCGAGCAACTCTCCGAGCTGCTGGGCTTCCGATCCGCCAATGGCGAATCCGAGTTCCTTCTCGAGCACCTCCTTCGCCCGCGTCGACACGACACCCTTGAGCTTGGTCCGCAGAATCTCGCGGACCGGTCCATAGAACTCCATCGCCTGGGCCGTGCTCATCCGGTGGACTTTGATTCCGACGATGAACAACCCTGTGCGCGAGAAGAAGTCGATCATGTTCCCCGGACGCCCGGTGGCGAACTTAAAGTTGTCCGGTTTCAGGAGGACAAGCGTCCGCTCCGACTGCTCGTCCGGCGCGTAGCTGATCACCTGATCGAGGACGCCCCCTTCGGGGTCCGAGTAGCGAGCCCAGAGCTTGAGCTTGGCAATCGCTTCGTCCAGCGACGGAGCGGCCAACACGGCGGGTTCGAAATAACGCACCTCGTCGTTGGCGTCCAGGACCAGATCGCCGTAAGTGTCGCGGATCGTTTGCCCGCCGCGGCGGTGCGGGCTGAAGTTGCCCACCACAGTTCGGACCCTGCGGACGGCGTCTTCGCCCTGGAAGAGGAGCATCATGACGCGCCTGCGGCGGCCCGATTTGGGTTCCGGGGCGAAGTTTTCGATAACGTAGTCGCGAATCAACTCCTGCACGCGCCGATCCTGGCCGTCCTGCGCCGAGACGATGGACTCGCTGTACTTCTGAACCAGTTCGGCGCTGGGAGCGAACATCCGGGCCCCCACCAGCTCGACACCGGAGCGGGTGATCAACCGGGCGATGATGCCGCCGGTCCGCGACTTGTGCAGGGAGTGAGGGGTAAGAATGGCGTAAGCCAGTTGCTGGGGCATAAATCAGTGAATCTACAGTTTTGGAGGCGCAACCTCGGCTCCGCCGGGTCCACTCGCAGGCGTGTCTGGTGCTGGTTCGGCCGCGGCGGGCGGGGCGGCCGCCTTGCCGCCCAGAATCTTGAACATAACCACCCCGCAGGTGGGACACTTGCCTTTGATCGCCTTGCGCCCGTTCTTCATCACTTCCTCGACCCCGTCGGCGATCTCCTTCTTAGCTTTGCATTTTACGCAGTAACCTTCGGCCATAGAAAGCTCCAGCAGCAATGCATCACGCACCGCTGCTGTAACGGGATAGAGCTTAATGGGCCGGAAACCAGAGCGTCAACTGCGAAAGCTCACACATCCGGACTCGGCGCCGGGGGAGTTCGGGTGCAACTTCCTCTTATGAAATTACTTAAGACATAGACAACCGTTTCGAAGCGGGTCTTGCCGCAGTCACATTTCGCGGAGGGCGATCTTGAGAATCTTGCCTGTTGCGTTTCGCGGAAGCATTTCCAATTGAACGACTTTCCGAGGCAGTTTGTAGTCCGCAAGCCGGTCCTTGAGAAAGTGGAACAGAGCCAACTCGTCGATCACAGCCCCATCGTTCATCGACACGAACGCCACTGGATGTTCACCCTTGCGTGGATCAGGCTTCCCGATCACTGCGGCTTCCCTGACCCCGGGATACTGGTAAATCACTTCCTCGATCTCACGCGGATAGACGTTGATCCCGTTGACCAAGAGCATGTCCTTCTTTCGGTCGGTGATGTACGTGTACCCATCCGAGTCCATGTAACCCACATCCCCCGTGTGCAACCAGCCCTCTCGGAGTGCGCTGTCCGTTTCCTCCGGTTTGCCCCAATACCCCAGCATGACGTTCCCGCCGCGCACGCAAACCTCGCCGGTCTTTCCGCGCGGCAACTCCTTGTTATCCCCGTTTCGGATGCTGATTTCCACCCCGAGAATCGGGAGCCCGATCGATCCCGGCTTCTGGATGCCGCGGATGGGGTTTACCGACACGACCGGGCTGGCTTCACTCAGGCCGTAGCCTTCGACGAGCGGGATGGGGTGTTGTCGGGAAAACTCGCGCAGGATTTCGAGAGGGAGCGGTGCCGCCCCGCTGACGCACAATCGCAGCGGGAAGTCAGGCGGGAAAGGGACGTGTGCCAGTGCCCGGAAGAGCTGTGGGATGGCCGGAAGAACCGTGGCCCGATGATGCAAGATCTCGCGCACAATGTTCTTGGGCGGGTTGAGCGATTTGACCAGCACAATGGTCCCGCCCACGACCAACGGCAGCAGGATGCAGACCGTCAACATGAAGCTGTGGAACATCGGCAGGACCAGCGCAAACCGATCCACCTCGACCGTCTCGAAGACGTGCCGGCAGCTCTCGACGTTGTGGAGCAAGTTCCCGTGCGAGAGCATCGCTCCCTTGGGATGCCCCGTCGTTCCCGACGTGTAAATGATCACCGCCAGGTCCTGCTCCCGCTGTCTCAGTCCGGGCAGCTCGACCGGATCCGCTGGTGCCGCGCCGAACGTCTCTGTCGGCAACAGCCCCAGGCCCGGACGGGCCGCCGTCAACCGCTCGAGCGCTTCCTCCATTTCCCCTTCAGTCACCAGCACATCAATGCCGGCATCTCCCAGGATGTAACCCACCTCGTCCGCCTTGAGGAAGTTGTTGATCGGGACGACAACGGCCCCGGCGCCGAGAATGCCGAAGAAGGCCGAGATAAACTCCGGACAGTTCCTCAACCACAAGCCCACGTGGTCCCCAGGCTTCACACCCAACTGGGTCTGCAAATGGCGTGTGACCCAGGCGGATTGATCCACAAAAGACCGGTAGCTCCACTCGGCATCGCCCCACAGAACCGCAGCTTTTGTCGCGTTCCTCTCCGCCGACTGCAAAAAGGCCGTTGTCAGGTTCATTGCCTTGTGGTTCCGAGATGTTGGGCCGAGACTTAAAGTTCTGCGACCCCATCAGTCAAGTGAATGCTGCTCCGGCGCGCCGGGCCGGTGCATCGGGTTGTTGTCGGTGTTCTGTCGCCCGGTGAGGGCACCGGGCCTCCAACGGATGGAGACTCCCGCTGGCGGGCGCGTGCCCCCACGCGGCGCATCTCA
>CAYPUR010000082.1:10470-18512 GCA_964413865.1 uncultured Verrucomicrobiota bacterium | reverse complement strand
GCATTTGCCGCTTGTCACTCCGCACGCGGCCCTTAGATTGCTTGCATGAACAGTCGGGTGCGATGTGGCATGGTGTTGCTGATGGCGGCTGGAACGCTGCTGGGCCAGGTGACCGTCGAGACGGTCTTCGAGCACGAGCAGTACCTCGCCAACGAACAAATGCGGGTCGGGGTGCGCATCACCAATTTCTCCGGCCAGACGCTCCGGTTGGGCGAGAGTCCGGATTGGCTCGATCTGATGGTGGAGACCGAAAGCGGCGAACTGGTCTCGCAGCACTCAGCCCCGCCGATCGTCGAGCCTTTCGATCTGCCGTCCTCGTCCAGAGCAACCCGCTGGGTGGACCTCATTCCCCACTACGACGTGGGACGCGTCGGCCAGTACAAAGTCACTCCGACCGTCCGTCTCGAGGAACTAAGCCAGACCGTGACCGGCAAGCCGGCCAGCGTCCAGGTCACGGGCGGAGCCCGCATCTGGGAGCAGGACTTCGGCGTCCGACTCGACTCGGGCAGCGGCGCATTCGAGGTGCGCCGCTACGCCCTGATCCAGGCCATGAACCAGAAAAAGGTCACACTCTATGTCCGCGTCTCCGACCAACAGGAAGCGCGCGTCTTCAACGTCCTTCCGATCGGCCCCGTCCTCGCCTTCAGCCGCCCCGAGGCGCAGGTGGACCACTCCGGCCTGCTCCACGTCCTCTCTCAAACCAGCGCGCGCCAGTTCACCTATTGCGTGGTCTCGCCCAGCGGCGAACTGACCGTCCGGCAGGCCCACCGCTACACGAACAGCCGTCCGGCTTTGCGCGCAAAGGAAGACGGCAGTGTGACCGTCCGAGGCGGCATCCGCCACATCGCACCCTCGGATGTCCCTCCGCCGGCAAAGGAATCGGTCGCGCCGATCGCCCCGCCACCGACCGCGACGCCCCCCGCGCCTGTCGCGAAGAAGCCTGATCCAACCGCCAAAAAGAATCCGAAGAAGAAGTCCAAGCCGAAGAAGTGATCAAGACCATCGCCGCGTCATTCGGCCAACTCCTTGAGCGATGTCACGCGCGGCTCCATCCGCTTGCGGATGGGAACGGCCCGCGCAACGGCGTTCTGCTCGGTCTGCCCGAAAAAGCTCTCGAGTTCGCACCGCACGGCGGCGATAGGGTCGCCGTTGCGGTCGTGGAGGGGCATCGTCACAATGGCCTTCTTCCCGCTCTTGCCGAACAGAATGATGTTCTGGTCGATGCATTGCTTTTCATATGCGTTGCCGGGTTGGCCTTCCTCGTCCGGGTTGCCGCTCGCCACCACATGTAACTCGGGCCGCCGGCTCGTGGTCGACACAATCCGCAGACCCAACAGACGCGGATATTTCTCCAGCGCGTCCCGCACAAGCGCCTTGGCCAGCGGCTCGCGAGGCGTGTACTCGATCCGCAGATCGGTGAAGTAACTCACCGAGTCCGACTTCGTCCACAAAGCAATCCTGCCGTTCGCAAACGTCGGATCCGCGATCTCAGGAATCGGCTGCTCGCCGTCCAGGCGCAGTCGAATCCGATTGCCCTGGCACTCGATCGACAGTTCGTGCCAAACGCCGCTCGGGATCGCGATCTCAGGGCCGATCGGGTTGTCTCGGACGCCCTGATAAACCCGGTAGAAACGAAAGGTGCGCCCCAGCGTGCTGGCGCGGACAACGTAGTAGTTGCGTTCGTCCTGGAGCCGAAAGGCCACCCCGGCCATCTGCTCGACAGCGCCCCCGACAGTCTTGAACCGCACCGTCAGCTTGAAGTCGCCAAAGACCTCTTCGTCATAGACCAACAGCGGAAACCGCTCGTCGGTCCGGTCCTGCGAAAGCTGGGCGATCACGGGGATCTTGCGGGTCTGAGGCGCCTCGCGCGTCATCGGCGCAAACGTGAGCGGGACGTCATCGAGGATGACCTTCCACTCGCCCGGCTGCCCCGTTCCCGAGAGGGCGCTCCGGAATCCGGACGGCGCCTCATTCGGTTTCGCGGTCGTCAGGTCGAAGACCTTTTCCGCGGCCGTCCCCACTTCGGCCTGCGCGAGCAGCCAGCACAATCCCACCACCGCGATCCCGTTGTTCATGGGCGCTGAAAATAGCAGACGCCCGACGCGGCTCAAGCGCGCACGTTCCGCCTTTACATTCGCCCGCCCCTCCAGTAACGGTTCGGACATGCTGAGCAACGCGCGATGGCTGTGGCTGCCTGCCCTGGTCCTGCTCCTGGTCGGCTGCGCCGGAAACCAAATCACCAACATGTCGCCCCGAGTGATGCGGCGGACCCCGGACGGCTTCTACACGCTCGAAGCGCGCTGGGATACCAACCAGCGCGCCGTGCGCGACGACACCATGACGCCCTTTGTCGTGGTGGGCACCCAGTTCCACCCCATGCAGCGCTCGACTCTCAATGACCGCTCCTGGCGGGCCACCGTGCCCGTGCCGCCGGGGCAACGCTTCCTCAACTACCGGTTCAAGTTCGACTACCTCAAGGCCGGGTTCGGTTGCCGCGATCCGGACAGCAAGCGTTCGCGCTTCTATCAGCTCGAGATTGTCGATTGACCACGCGCGGCCGCCCGGCGCGCACGACGCGCAGCGAATGGCCCCGACCGTTCTCGAACGGCTCGACCCGCGCCGTCACCTCCAACACTGGATACCGCACCGTGGCCAAGCCGTATGTCTTGTACGTGCGCGCAAAGAGCTCCGTCTCGATCATCCCCGTCCAGTCCGCCAGCGTCAGAAACTTCATCGGCTCGCCCGTGGCCTGATGGTGCACCCGATCCTCGATCACCAGGCCGCACAGCGTGATCTCCTCTCCGATAAACCGCCCCACCCGCGCCACCGGACAGTACGTCTCCCACGCAACATTCGGGTACAGTTCGAGCGGATGCCCACTGGCCGGAAACCCCAGCAACCCCGCCTCCCACCGCAACCGTTGCAGCCGGCTCGGCTCGGTCAGATCTAGAGGCGATCCCCCCGCCGCCGACTCCCCGGGCGCGCCGCCTCGAGCCGCATCGGAGGTCGCCGGCATATCCCGCGCGACGGGCGGCAGCAGCCACGGTTGCCCGGCAGTCCCTTCCCCGCCCCAGCGCTGGTGCGCGCGCTGGATCTCCCAAAACTGCTCGCACCGACTCCGTCCGAAACCGTCAAAAGCCCCCGCCTTCGAAAGCGCCTCCATCTCCTCAAGCCCGGGATGGACCCGAACATAGAAATCGGACAGCGAGTCATACGCCCCCCCAGCGCGCTCGGCGACAATGGCCTCCCGGGTCCGGGCGCTGAGCGACTCGATCGAGCCAGCCGGCACACGAATGGCGCGTCCCGACGCGCTCCCCGGCGTTGACGCGCGCTCGCCGGCCCCCGGCAACGGCCCGGGCCTGTCAATCACACGGAAGCCCGGCCCAGGCTCGTTCACCCAGGGACCGACCAATGGAATGCCGAGCCGATGACACTCGAGCACGTACACCAGGGGGCGATAAAAACCCTTCCCGTTGCTCAACACGCCCGCCATGTACTCCGCAGGGAAGTAGCGCTTCAGCCATGCGCTCTGATACGCCTCGACCCCGTAGGCCGTGCTGTGCGCCTTGCAAAACGCGTACCCGTGAAAACCAATCACCAACTCCCACACGCGCCTGATTTCCTCCTCCGTCCGCCCCAACCGGCGCGCCGCCGCTGCAAACTCAGGCGCGATCTCGGCAACCACCCTCGGATCGTCCTTCACCAGTCCGCGCCGCAGCACGTCGGCCCGCCCCCCGGGCAACCCGGCAAAGGCCTCGCATATCTGTAAAATGTGCTCTTCGTAAACCACCAGGCCGAACGTGCTGCGCAAACAGTCCGCAATCGCCGGATGCGGACACGCCACCGGGCTGAGTCCCTGGTAGCGCCGCGTGAACTCGCGCTTCTTATCCTCGTTGGCCGCGCCCGGACGGATCACGCTCACGATTGCAATCAGCGTGTCGATGTCATGCACGTTGCACATCTGGCACAACGACGTCATGGCCGGAGACTCGATGTGATGCACGCCGCGGGCATGACCTCCCGCAATCAACGCCCACACCTCGGGATCATCGAACGTGAACCGTTCAGGCTCCGCGGCAATTCCGCATTCGCGCAACATCCCCTTCACATCGCGCATCACCGCCAGACCGCCCTGGGCCAGAATGTCCATCTTCACCAGGCCGATCGCCTCGACGGCGTCCATGTCGTATTGCGTCGTCGGATAGCCTTTGTGGGAAACGAATGTGGCCGTGAGTTCGGTCATCGGCTGACGGGACAGCACCACGCCGCACGGGTGCATCTTCGGGTGCCGCGGCACCCCATCGAGGAACTCCGCCATCGCCAGCGCGCTGGAAAACGGCTCTTCGTCCAGCGGCAGGTCCCGGCACTCCACCCTGGCCCGCAACAACGCCTCGAGTCGTCCGCCAGCCCCCGCCGGCCGCGCCCCCTCCGATTTCCCGCTCCCAGGCCATCCCCCGCCCATGCTCCAGGGGAAATGCTCGGTAAAACGACGCACCTCGCGCTCCGCAACACCGAACACCTTCGCCACCTCCGCAAACGCGCTCCGCGCTCGAAAGGTCGAAAACCCTCCCACCACCGCACAATGGTCCCGACCGTACTTGGCAAAGAGCAAATCGATGACGTCGTCCTTGCGGTCATGGGGGAAATCGATGTCGATGTCCGGAAGCTTGCGCATCGCCATGCGCTCGGCATTCAGGAAACGCCGAAAATAAAGATCGAAACGGATCGGACAGACCCCGCTGATGCCCAGACAGTAGCAGACCAGGGAATCGGCCGCGCTGCCCCGTGTGATCCAGTCGATCCCCTGCTCCCGACACGACCCCAGCAAATCCCACACAACCAGAAAGTACTCCTCATAGCCCACCGCGCCGATCATCGCCAACTCCTCCTCGACCTGCGGCATCAAGCGCCCCGCCTGCGCCGCCCCATACCGCGCCTCCAACCCCCGCAACACCAGATGCCGCAGAAACTGGCGCGGACTCGAACCGTCCGGCGGGCGAAAGTCGGGGAACTGCGGCTGGCCGAATCGGAAGGCAAAATCGCAACGATCGGCCAGCTCCCGCGTCGTCGCGGCCAGTTCCGGATAGCGCCCGAACAGAGCGGCCAGCTCGTCCGCGGTGCGAAAAGACCATTTGCTTTCGAGGACCTTCGCCGGGTGAGGCTGGCGCAGCAAAGTCAGCGTCCGGATGCTCTGGACCACGTCGAACTGCCATCGGCAGTCCGCCCTGGCATAGTGGACCGGAAAGACCGGCACGACCGGCAATCCGCCGGGATCGAAGTTGTGTCGCCGCAACTCCCCGCGCGTCCGAATGGCACGGTAGAAACAACCCGGAAACAACCGGGCCAGCCCGGCATCAGGCGAGACGGCCACAAGACCGTCCCTCGGCGCCGCCGCCAGCTCGCGCACCGCGAAATCCAGTCCCGGCGCCCGCGCCGCCGGCTCCGCCTTCCCCTTGCGCGAGGACGCCTCACTCTGCGTCTTGTCGGAAATCAACCGGCACAGGTTCCCGTACCCCGTCGTGTTCTCGACGTAGAGCCAAAGCGGATCCGCATCGCATCGGATTTCCACCCCGATGATCGCCTTCACCCCGGCCGCCTTGGCCGCCATGGCGAACTCGACGGCGCCGTGCAGATTGCCCTGGTCACAAAGCGCCACCGCGGGAAATCCGCCAGCCCGCGCCAGATCGACGATTGCCCCGGGAGAAAGCGTCGAGTTCAAAAACGAGTAGTGGCTCCGCACCACCAGCGGGATCGGCGCCAGCGCGGTGCCGGAGCACGGCAAAGCCCCCGCCGCGGCGACGAGACGTTCGCGCCCCCGGGGTGCCGGCGAACGGGCTGGTGCCCGCGCCGGGCGGGCCTGGCCTTGGGAGTTCGATTGGGAACGCGCCATCACATCACGCTGCACAGACCGCAGCCTGGCTCCGAACTCTGCTGCGCCCCATGCCGGTCCGTCAACAGTCGATCCCAACGCTGCCGGTCCCACAGTGCATCTGTAGTTTGTCGGTGCGAATCGAGTATGCGCCGCGTGGGGGGCCTGCCTGCCGCGCCGCCGCGCTTTGCGGCGCAGGCAGGGCACGCACTTTTATGGATTGCGCCGGCATCGCGGCTTGGCTTAAGAGTTCACCGCGATGACTCAATCACAGCCTCCTTTGGTTCCTGACTCTTCCCGTCGGGCTTTTCTCCGCACCTCCTCCCTGCTCGCGGGAGGCAGCCTCATCGGCCAGTTGCCCCTAAGCCGCGGCGTCCATGCGGCCAGCGACACCCGCCTGCGGATTGGCCTCATCGGTTGCGGCGGACGCGGCACCGAGGCCGCGCTCAACGCGCTGAACGCCGGCCCGGATGTCCACCTGGTCGCGCTGGCGGACATCTTCCAGGAGCGGCTCAACAACTGCCTCACCTCCCTGCGCGCCGCCCGCCCCAAGCAGGTGGCCGTCGCCTCCGACTGCTGCTTTGTCGGTTTTGACGCCTACCAAAACCTCCTCTCGAGCGGTGTCGATGTCGTCCTCATCGCACCCGCTTCCCATTTCATCCCCCAAATGCTCAAGGCCGCCATCGACGCCGGCAAACATGTCTTCTGCGAAAAGCCGCACGGCATCGATATGCCCGGATTCCACGCCGTCCGCGCCGCGTGCGAGACCGCCCGCCAGAAGGGGCTCAGCGTCGTCTCCGGCCTCTGCTGGCGCTACGCCCCCGGTCTGCGCGAGACGATGAAACGCGTCCACGATGGCGCCATCGGCGACATCATCGCGATTCAGGAGAATTACCTCGGCGCGCCCTACATCGTCCGCCCGCGCCGGCCCGGCCAGACCGAACTCGAATACCAGATGTGGAATTGGTACCACTTCAACTGGCTCTCGGGCGACCAGACGGCGCAGCAGCTCATCCACAGCCTCGACAAGGCGTCGTGGGCCCTGGGCGACCGGGCGCCGCTCAAGGCCTGGGGTCTGGGCGGACGCCAGACCTGCACCGACCCCTCCTTCGGCGATCAGTTCGATCACCAGGCGGTCGTCTTCGAGTACGAGAACGGGGTCCGGGTCTTCGGATTCACCCGCGACCAGACCGAATGCTTCAACAACACCTCGGATCTCATCCTCGGCACCAAGGGCGGATGCAGCGTCATCGATTGCCGCATCGAGGGCGAAAACCCATGGCGCTACGAGGGCCCCCGCCCCAACATGTACGACGTCGAGCACCAGGAACTCTTCGACTCGATCCGCGCGCGACGCCCGATCAACAACGGCCATTACATGACCCTCAGCAGCGCCTTGGCCATCGTCGCCCAAATGGCCTGCTACAGCGGCGAGATGATCCCCTGGGCCGACGCCCTCAAATCGCAGCGTTCCTTCTCCCTGCCACGCTGCGCCTGGGATGTCGAACCGCCCGTCAAGCCGGGTCCCGATGGCCGCTACCCCGCGGCGCTGCAAGGCAAGGCCGAGTTCGAGCGCTGGCGCATGTGAATGCGGGACCCATGGAACGAGCCGCGGTCGCGCAGCATTCCCGATAGAATGTCAAATGTGAAGATGTGACCCCAAGTATGCCCCCAAAGCCGCGTCACAAGCATCTCCTCGTGTCCGTTGCCCTGGTCATCCTGGCCGGGATCGGAACGATTCCGACTGGAGCGGACGAGTCCTCCAGTGCAAGGGCCCAGGGCGCGGTCAGCCTGACGCTGATCCCTCCATCGCCGGTCACGGACCACATCACCCTCGACATCCGCGGCGCCGTGCGGAACGAGGCCGAAACCGCCAAGGGATTCGATGTCGCGGTCTATTGGGACGCGGAAGTGCCGGATCGCTGTGTGCATCAGGCCACACTTCAAGTGGCCGCAAAGTCAGCGGCAGGAATCCGATTTCGGCGTCCGCTGCGGGGACAGGCCGGTCCGCACCGCCTGATCCTGACTGCGCGGGGCAAAGACGTGACGTTTCGGTGCGAACGACCGCTCGAGATTCTCGCCTCCGACGCGCGGTCCGGACGCCGGTTGGGCGGTGCTTGGGTGGATCTTTACCACCATTGCGAGCGCGAAGGAAAACCGTTCAACGCGGAAT
>CAYPUR010000082.1:4295-10460 GCA_964413865.1 uncultured Verrucomicrobiota bacterium | reverse complement strand
CGCCACAGACCAGCGCCTCCTGGTGATCACGATGATGTTCCAGAATTTCGTCCATCGCGCCGAGCACAGCTTCAGTCCCGACACGTATCCGGGGCGGGCCTACTACCCGTCGAAGCTCTATCCGGCCCGGATGCCCATCGCGTCCAGGGACCCGCTCGAGACGGTCCTGGACGAGGCGGACAAGCTGGGGCTGCACGTCATGCCCGGTGTCGGCATGTATGCATTCTTCGATTTCACGCCCGACTCGCTGGCCTGGCATCGGCGGGTGGCGGACGAGTTATGGGAGCGTTACGGGGACCATTCCTCGTTCTACGGTTGGTACGTCAGCGCCGAGCAATGCGGCGGCCTTTACACGCCCAACCGCGGTGATCCCGAGGTCCAACGCCGGGAGATGATCGAGTTCTTCCGGGCCTTCACCGCGCACGTCCGGCGCCACGCCCCGGACAAGCCGGTGCTGCTGGCAACCAACCCGCACGGCTTGCGCGGCGCGGAGGCGGCCTATCGCCAACTGCTGCCACATCTCGACATCCTGGGCCCCTTCGGATTCCACCGAATGCCCGAGGGCGACCTCACGGGTGAGCAGGCGGCGGCGTTGCTCCAGTCATTATGCGACGAGGCCGGGTGCCATCTGTGGCTGGACCTCGAGACCTTCGTTTTCAGAAACGGGATCGAGCTGCATCCGCGTCCGATCGACGGATTGATCAGCGACTTTGACCGCTTCCCCAACTTCGAGAAAATCCTGCATTACCAGTTCCCCGGCATGATGAGCGCGCCCGAAATGACGCGCCAGCCCGGCGGCCCTGCAAGCGTGCGGCTCTACCAGGATTACCAGGCGTACCTCCGAACACATTAGCCAGGCCGCGCCTCAGACCGGCGAGGGCGAGCCATGCGGAGTGGGTGCGACGGTGGCCTTCGAATAGCTGACGACAGCCGCGCCAAGGACGCCATCCAAGCGGCTGGGATCATTCCGCGCTTCACGGGCTGGTTCATGCATGCCTTTCTGTCCAGTTACCTGGCCTTTGACAATTGCCTGCATACCTTCTGCAAGAGTCATCTGTTGCGCGAACTGGTCTTCCTCTTTGAACAACATC
Source organism: uncultured Verrucomicrobiota bacterium (assembly GCA_964413865.1). Taxonomy (GTDB): domain Bacteria; phylum Verrucomicrobiota; class Verrucomicrobiia; order Limisphaerales; family J093; genus MWFF01. Next base: position 9,369 of record CAYPUR010000082.1, on the reverse strand, counting down.
GGCAGGCCTGGGCGGGCGATCTGCACGACTTGTTCCTGGACATGCATCTCTCCATCCAGCAACGAAAAGCACGCGATGCGCCGATATCCAAAAGGGAGTATCGACGCTGGAAGCCTTGTGTTCGATGCCTCCGAAGTTATCCCGGAACCAGCCGGAGCGTTGCCCTTTCTCGCGCTCACGGTGTTCGCGATGGCGCTTCGGCGGAACCGCCAGGCTCGCTCCTGGATGAATGCTCACTCTTCTGAACACAGTTTCACGGTGTCTGGAGAAGCGATTACGATCAAGACTTCGCAGACTCCCATCGCTGCTCCACCGGCGCACCGGCGCACCGACGCACCGGCGCACCGGCTACCGATCTCCCATCTCCGATCTCCGATCCCCGGTCACTCCCCCTCGAGCTCGTGGAGTCGGGTCGCCGCCGTTTCCCAGTCCGCGGTCAGCCGTTCGAGATCGACGATGACCCCGGTGATTTCGCGGTTGAGGGCCACAGCGCGACTCGAATCGGCGTAGGTATCGGGATTCTCGAGGGCCGCAGTCAGTTCAGCCTGCCGGGCTTCGCCAACGGCGATGTCCTGTTCCAGTTGGCGGACGCGCTGACGCGAGGATTGCAGTTCACGGTAGCGGGCCTGGCGCTCCTGGGCCGCCAGCCGCTTCTGCTCGCGCCGCTGGCCGGCCACACTCGTTCCCACCTCTTGGGTTGACGCGTCCCTGCCCTCTCCCGAATCGGCGTCGCCCGCTTCAAGCGCACGCAGCGCGGCGGTCTTATCGACGTAATACTGGTAGTCGCCGGGGTAGGCGGTCAGGCGTCCGTTGTGGACGTGGACGACGTGGTTGGCGAGTTGGCGGATGAAGTAGACGTCGTGGCTGATGAAAACGATCGTGCCGTCGAACTGCTGAAGGGCGGACAGCAGGGCTTCGACGCTGGCCAGATCCAGGTGCGTTGTCGGCTCGTCCATGAGGAGCAGATTGGGCGGGTCGAGCAGGAGCTTGACCAGCGCCAGCCGGCTCTTCTCCCCCCCGCTGAGCACGCCCACCCGCTTGAACACGTCGTCGCCGCGGAACAGGAAGCTCCCCAGCACCGTCCGCACGAACGTCTCGGTTTGCGCCTGGGGCGTGTCAAACGCTTCTTCGAGCACCGTGCGGTCCAGATGCAATGTATCCACGCGGTACTGCGAATAATAACCGGCGCGGACGTTGTGTCCGAGGCGGCGTTCGCCCGCCTGGGGGACGAGCACGCCGGCCAGCAGCTTGAGCAGGGTCGACTTCCCCGCGCCGTTGGGTCCGACCAGCACGATGCGCCGTCCGCGTTCGGTCTCGAAGTCGAGGTTGTCATAGATGAGCTGCTCCCCGTAGGCGAACCGCACGCCTTCGAGCGCCACCACGCGCTGGCCGCTGCGCTGCGGCTGGGGAAAGGCAAAACCGACCGTCGCCTCCGCGCCGGACGGGGCTTCGACCTTCACCATGCGCTCGATCTGCCTGAGCTTGCTCTGGGCCTGGGCGGCCTTGGTGTTCTTGGCGCGGAAACGATCGACAAACGCCTGCAAGCGGGCGATCTCGCGCTGTTGGTGTTTCCAGGCGGCAAGCAGTTGGGCCTCGTTGGCCGCGCGCTGATCGAGGTAGGTATCGTAATTGCCCCGATACCGGAAGAGGCGTCCCTGGCGGATCTCGAGAATCGAGGTCGTGAGCTGGTTGAGGAACTCGCGGTCATGCGAGATCAGGACCATGGCGCCCGGGTAACCGCGCAGATAGTCCTGGAACCAGAGCAGCGCCTCGAGATCAAGATGATTGGTCGGCTCATCAAGCAGGAGCAGATCGGGACCGAGAGTGAGCAGGCGCGCCAGGTAAGCCCGCATCACCCACCCCCCGCTCAGGGCGCTGGCAGGACGCTCGAAATCGGCGGGACGGAAGCTCAGGCCGGTCAGGACTTTCTTGGCCTTTGCTTCGAGCGTGGAACCGCCCAACTGATCGAAGCGCACCTGCGCGTCGTGGTACTCGGGCGTATCCGACGCGTGCTCCGCCTCGAAGGCGCGCAGTTGGCGCTGCAACCGCCCGATTTCCGGGGTGACGGTCGACGCCAGTTCGAGGACTGTCTCGTCGCCGACGGGGGCGTTTTCCTGAGGCAGATAACCGACGGTGATCCCACGCTGGAGCGCGATCGTGCCCGTGTCGGGCGCGGCGGTGCCGAGAATCAGCCCCAGAAGGGTCGACTTGCCGGCGCCGTTGGGGCCGACCAGACCGATCCGGTCCTCGCGGTTTACTTGCAGCGAGACCTCCGCAAACAGAGTGCGGCCGGCGTAGGCTTTGCTGACTTCGCTGAGCGAAAGCATGAATCAAACATCATATCGGACCCGGGGCCGCCGCCGCAAGCGAGGCGCTAGCCCGGACAGCAGTTCTCATTCTGGGTGTGTCGCCTTGCCGGCGGGTGAGGGCACCCGGCCTACAGCACCGGAAAACTCAGCGGTTGTAGGCCGGGTCCTCTGACCCGGTGCTCCGAACATTGTCAAAATGAGAATTGCTGTAGCCCGGATCGGTCACAGGCTCCGTGGTGGACCTGATCCGGGCCAGGGTACCGCTCAATCGTTCGCGAAGCGTTCGACGAACTTCCCGGGTGTCAGGCCGGACTCATTGACATGGGTCACTTTAGTCCAGGGATGGTCGGGATCGCCCTCCGCCAGCTTGAGCCACTCGGCGGCATAGGCCTTGCGCGACGCTGGCATGGGCCAGTCCGCCCCGGCGTCGGCGCATTCCTTGCGCAGGTTGTCCCAGAGGTTCAGCCAGACATAGCCCAGCCACATCCGGCCGCGCTGCACGCGTCGGAACTGGTCGGGCGCGCCGGCCGAGGCGGCCTCGGCCTGGCGCCAGAGGCGATCGGCCTCGCTCAAGGCCTTGAAGTTGTGGAACGGCGTGTCCGTTCTCGAAAAACAGGTGAGATTCCAGCCCGCCGACGCCCCATGCATCAGATCGATGTAGGTGCGGATGAACGGCGAGGCGTCCTTCCCATAGTACCCATCAAGAAAGGCGTCGATCAGACTCCGGTCGTCCTTTCGGGGATCCCAGAGCAACTGGGCCAGCACCCAGCTTCGCAGCTCGCTGAACTCGGATCCGTGACTCTGGTAGGCCCCCTGCTCGAAGAGGCCGCGCACGTTGTGCGCCGCGAAAAAGCGCACGTTCGGTCCGAGCACAAACCAGTTCGGATGCGGCTGAACGTAGTGGGCGAAGTCCGTGGTGTAATCCCAGATGTAGAGCCGGTTGCAGATCTTCTCCCAGCCGCGAATGTCGTCGGCGAACTTGGCGTTGGCCGGCGCTTCGAGCGGCTCGCGGAAATTGCACTCGATCGAGCAGAGCCGCACGATCACATTCGCGCGCGGCTTGATCGTCTTGGGCGGTTTGCGCGTGTACTGGTAGGCCAGCGTGTCCACCGCGACCTGCGGAAACTCGGGCTCAATTCCGGCCGCCACATAATTCACAAAGTCCAGCAGCGTCCCCGCATGGCTCCCCTCCGCCTCGTCCAGAGCCTTGCACCGCTCACACTGGCAGGCGCCGTGCCAGTCGTTCTGCGACACCGACACGATCCGCGCGTCGGGCGACTCGCGCAGCCACTCCTTGACCCGCGCGAGGACGTGATCCCGCAGATCCGGGTTGGTCAGGCAAAGCTGGCCGTGATCGACGGTCCGTTTTCCATCGCGAAAGCTGTACCACTCGGGATGGGCCGCGAAATGCGTCTCGGGAGGCACCAGCGGATAGAACGTGTGCACAAACCCCTTGTACCGGATGCACCCGCCCCACTCCGCGCCAATGTTCGCTGACTGGCTGTTCGAGAAATTGCGCACCGCCCAACGCGCGTTGAACGCCGGATACCAGAACGGATCCCGTGACTCGAACGTCGGGCGATACCGGACATCGAGCGCGCCGACCGCCAGGACGGCGTGCTTCGGAATCTGGCTGGCCCAGGGCGTCCACCAGCGCACCCCGCACTGGTCCTGGAGGAACTGCGACACGGCGTAAAGCGTCCCTCGGGGGCGGCCCCCAGCCAACAACAGATGGCTGCCCTTCCTCTTGATCACAATCTCCTCTTCACCCAACTGATCGAAAGGCACCTCCGGAAAGAGCTCCGCGGCCAGACTCCCGCGCCCGACGACGATGGCCCGTTCCGGCGCCTGATCCCCCGCCTCCTGGACGCCGAACTTCGCGCCCGTCACGGCCTCGAGTGTCTCGCTCAATTCCTGGATTGCGTTTTGCTCGGCCACGGTCGCGCCGGCCTGGCGCACAATCACACACGCCGCCTTGCCATCCCGCGCCAATTCGAGGTCGACAGCCGCAAGGGCATCGAGGGCGAGGACGAAACCGAGAGCCAATAGAGTTGTCTTCATGATATGCTATCGTTCGACCCACCATAGTGAGCCGCGGCCCCAGCGGCAACCAATTCCGCTCTCAGCACAGGCTTGCAAGCTTGCCGCGCGGCGCCCTTGACCGGCACACTCCCTTCCCAATGCCGGATGCGATCCAGACGCCATCGGACCTCTGCCTGACGCCGCACGGACTGCTGCTTGTCATGGACGGGCCGCCGCCTTCACCCTGGGCGGACGCCGAGACTGGCTGCCGCGTAGCTCGGGCATTCGCCGAATCCCCGGCCCGCGGCCTCCTGCATCTCGCCACGCGCGAACTCAACGCCGCCCTGCCCCCGTCCGCCGCCTGGTGGCGCGAATTGGCCCGGCGCCATCTCACCCGGGTCTGCCACATCCCCGACCTCGACCGGATGCAGGAGATCGCCCCGATTCCGCCGCCCGACCCGGCCGAACTCGACGCGTTGGCCGACACCGCCCCGCCGATGCGCGGCGGCGAGTACCTGGGCGCGGAGATGCTGGGCCGTCTCTGGGACGGATTGGACGCCCTGGTGCGGACCGAAGCGGCGCGGCATGCGGGCGGGGCGGGCGCATGGCTCAAGGAGAGTCACCCCCTCTGGCGCATGGTCGGGCGGGTCACCTTTCACCTGGCCGAGAACAAGCGTCACCCGACGCATCCGTTCGCCTTCATGGCCAGCTATGCCTCGCGCATTTCCGCGCAATCGCGAGTG
>CAYPUR010000082.1:0-4285 GCA_964413865.1 uncultured Verrucomicrobiota bacterium | reverse complement strand
GGGCGCGCGCTGCATGAATACGCCGGCGCCGGCAACAAGCCCGCGCTGGTCAACCTGCTCTCGCCCGTCCAGAGAGCCGCGGAAAAGAGCCGCTTCGTCCGCGAACTGGTCGAGACCGGACGGATCTTCAAGGCGCTCCCCTGGACCCCCGCGGAGGCTTACCGGTTCCTTCAAGATGCGCCCGTGTGCGAGCAGGCCGGCGTCCTGGTCCGATTGCCCGATTGGTGGAAGGGCGGCCGCCCGCCGCGTCCGCGCGTGAGCGTGCGCGTGGGGCAGGACCGTAGCGCCGGGCTGGGGGTCGACACGCTGCTGGATTTCTCGGTCCAGACCACCCTCGATGGCGAGCCGCTGACCGATGCGGAGTGGCGGTCGCTGCTCGATGCGGCCGAGGGGCTCGCGCTGGTCCGCGGCAAATGGGTCGAGGTCGATCCCGCAAAACTGCGCGCGGCCCTCGACCATTGGAAGAAAGTCGAGATCCTCGCCCGGCGCGATGGCCTGAGCTTCTTCGAGGGCATGCGCATGCTCGCCGGGTTTCGACCGGGCGCGGACGATGCCGGCCAGACGCCGGCCCTCGAGGCGGAGCGGGAGTGGTCCGGGATCCAACCCGGCCAGTGGCTCGACACCGTGCTGGCCGAGTTGCGCGATCCTTCGCGCCTGGGGGCCGCGTCCGACATTCCCGGCCTGCGCGCGCAGCTCCGTCCCTACCAGTCACTGGGCGTGCACTGGCTCGAGTTCCTTGCCCGGCTCGGGTTGGGCGGCTGCCTGGCGGACGACATGGGCTTGGGCAAGACCATCCAGGTGCTGGCCCTGGTTCTCAAGCGCAAGACGGAAGCCAGACCGCCGCACCGCCCCAACCTCCTGGTCGTCCCCGCCTCGCTCCTGGCCAACTGGCGCGCGGAAATCGAGCGGTTCACACCAACGCTCTCGTTCGCCATCATCCACCCTTCCGAGGCACATGACCCCGCCGCCTCGCTCGAATCCGCCGCCGACGGCCGCACCGACCTGGTCATCACGACCTACGGGATGCTCACGCGGCTCGAGTCGCTGCGCCGGCGCGCATGGAACCTGGCCATTCTGGACGAGGCCCAGGCGATCAAGAACGCCGGCACGCGCCAGGCCCGCGCCGTTAAGCAACTCCAGGCCGCCGCCCGCTTCGCGCTCACCGGCACGCCGGTCGAAAACCGCGCGGGTGATTTGTGGTCGATCTTCGATTTCCTCAACCCCGGCCTCCTCGGCTCGGCCCAGGCCTTCTCCCGGTTCATCCGCGCCCGGGGCGATTCGCCCCAGCCCGATTACGGGCCGCTGCGGGCCCTGACGCGGCCGTACATTCTGCGGCGGCTCAAGACCGACAAGCGCGTCATTGCGGACCTACCGGACAAGACGGAGGTCCGGGCCTGGTGCGCTCTGACACCGACCCAGGCTGCGCTATACCAGAAAGCCGTGACCGAGCTGGCCGAGGGCCTGCAGGGGGCGGACGGCATCCAGCGCCGCGGCCTGGTGCTGGCGTTCATCATGCGCTTCAAACAGATCTGCAATCACCCGTCCCAGTGGTCGGGCGACGGCAGCTACGCCCCGGAGGCAAGCGGCAAGTTCGAACGCCTGCGCGAGCTGGCCGAGGAAGTTGCCGAGCGGCAGGAGAAGGCGCTGGTGTTCACTCAATTCCGCGAGATCACCGAGCCGCTGGCCGCCTTCCTGACCGAACTCTTCGGGCGACCGGGCCTGGTGCTCCACGGCGGCACGCCCGTCGCCCAGCGCCGCAAGCTGGTCGAGTCGTTCCAACGGGATGACGGCCCGCCGTTCTTTCTTCTGACCGTGACGGCGGGCGGGGCCGGCCTGAACCTGACGCAAGCGGCCCACGTCATCCACTTCGACCGCTGGTGGAACCCCGCGGTCGAGAACCAGGCCACCGATCGCGCCTTCCGCATCGGCCAGAAGCAGAACGTGCTCGTGCACAAGTTCGTCTGCCGCGGCACAATCGAGGAACGCATCGACCGGTTGATCGAGTCGAAACAATCCCTGTCCAGGGAACTGCTCGAAGGCGGAGGCGAAACGCTGTTGACCGAAATGAGCAACGAGGAACTGCTCCGCTTCGTGGCGCTTGATCTGAACCGCGCCATTGGGGCATAAACCACGTGCGCATGATGAGCTGGTATAGCTACGGATTCCGTCCCTACGTCTCGGTCGCCGAGCGGCAACGCAAGGCGCAACGGGAAATGGACAGGCTCGCCAAGCAGGGCAAGGCCATCCACCCCATCCGACTCGAAGGCCGCACCATCGCCCGCACCTTCTGGGGCAAGGCCTGGTGCGACAATCTCGAATCCTACATGGACTACGCAAACCGCCTGCCCCGGGGCCGCGCCTATGTCCGCAACGGTTCCGTCGTCCACCTCGAGATCCGCTCGGGCGAGATCCAAGCCCTGGTCAGCGGATCCTCGCTTTACAAGGTCCGGATCGCCATTGCACCCGTCGCCAAGCCCAAGTGGAAGAAACTGTGCCAGGAATGCGCCGGGAGCATCGGATCCCTGGTCGAACTGCTCCAGGGACGCTTCTCCGACCATGTCATGGGCATCTTCACCCGCAGAGAAACGGGCCTGTTTCCGGCCCCGGCGGAAATCAAGCTCAACTGCTCCTGTCCGGATTGGGCGACCATGTGCAAACATGTCGCGGCCGTGCTCTACGGCGTCGGCGCCCGGCTCGACCAGCAGCCCGATCTGCTGTTCACCCTGCGCTCCGTCAACCAGGAGGAACTCGTCACCCAGGCCGCAACCGCCGCCGACCTCACCGGCAAGACCCCGTCCGCCGGCCCCGAACTGGCCGAGAGCGACCTCGGTGCCGTGTTCGGGATCGAGCTCGACACGCAAGCCGCACCGACTCCTTCAGCACCCGCCCAAGCCGCGCCGCCTGCGAAGGGGCCGCGCCGAAGCCGCAAGGCGGCTTCGGCCAAGGCCAGGAGGCCGGCCAAACCGAAACGCCGGACCGTCAAACGGACTTCCCGATCCGCCAAACCCAAGTAGACTTCCATGCAAGACTCCAGTGAGAGCATCTATAACCTCGACGACTTCGTCCCGAGCCTGCGCGAGGCGCTCGCGGGCCAATCGCTCGATCTGAGCGACTCCATGCTCATGGCCGCCGTGCCAGTCCAGGATGGCGAGCCGGACGCACCTCCCGTTCCTCTCGAGCTGGATCGCCGACTGATCCCCTTGGTGGTAGGTGACCACGTCTGCGAGTGGACGGTCGATTCGCTGCGGTCGCTGTTCCGCGGGGATCGCAAACCCCCAACACTCGGCGACTACCCCCAAGCCTATGATGACGGGTTTTTCATCCTCGAAATGCACGTCCTCCAGATCAGCGATCTGTTCGGCGACCGGCGCGACGACGAAATGCGCGAGATCTACTCGATCCTGCGACGCCGCCCCGACGGCAAAAGCATCGGATTCGTCCACGATTACATGTGGCAAGCCGCGGCGATCCTGCTCGGCACCCAACCCCTGAGCCAGGCGGAGTTCGAGGCCATCCTGGGACGCCTCGAACATTCGTGCCGCACGTTCTCGATCGGCCCGGGATCGCGAAACTACCTCGAGACCCTGCGCGGCATGTTCGGAGAAGAAGACACCTGACCCGCATGTCTGAGGCGAAGCCTCGCTCAACCCCCTGCATGAATCCCATCCCAACGCACATCCGAGCGCTGATTTTCGACTTCGACGGGACACTGGCCGACACCATGCCCCTGCACTGGCGGGCCTGGCGGGCCGTGGCCGCCCGATTCGGCTTCACATTCACTGAACAACGCTTCTATGCCCTGGGAGGCGTCCCCTCGATCGAAATCATCCGGATGCTCAGCCGCGAGCAGAACCTCGCCCTGGATCTCCGCGCCGTCGCGCATGACAAGGAAGAGAGCTACCTGCGCATGCTCGATGAGGTCAAACCGGTCCCGGAAGTCCTCGGCATTGTCCTCGACCAGGCCGGTCGGCGAGTCATGGCCGTCGCCTCCGCTGGATCGCGCCGGGTGATCGAGCGGGTGCTTGAACACCTCGACCTGCGCCGCTTTTTCCAAGCCGTCGTGACCATGGACGACGTCACCCGCCACAAACCGGCGCCGGACGTCTTTCTCGAAGCGGCCCGGCGTCTCGATGTTCCCCCCGCGGCGTGTCTGGCCTACGAAGACACCGACCTTGGCTTGCAGGCGATCAAGGCCGCCGGGATGTTGGCCGTCGATGTCCGGGAGCTGAGGGGCCCCGCGTCTTAGGGTCTGTGCAAAAATTACTTCCGGTTTTGGCGGGAGCGC
>CAYPUR010000081.1:0-19107 GCA_964413865.1 uncultured Verrucomicrobiota bacterium | reverse complement strand
GACGCGTTGGAGGCCGTCCTTGACATCCTTCAAGGTCTCCTGGAACTCGTCACGGCTCTCGGCTGGAAGCTGCCTGGCCTCGGAGGACAGGACGCTCAGGGCGGTCAGGGCGTAGTTCAAGGGATTGTTGATTTCGTGAATGATGCCGGCGCTCATGCGCCCGAGCGAGGCCATTTTCGCCGCCTGAATCAACTGGGCTTCCGTGTCGTGCAGTTCCTCGAGGGTCGCCTCCAGCGTCTGTTTCTGACGCGCCAGCGCTTTGGCCGCGCGGTGGCCGTCGGCCAGATTCTTTACCCGCACATGAAGCTCGGCGAGCGAGAACGGCTTCGAGAGGAAATCGCTCGCCCCTGCTTCGAGGGCCCTCAGTTTGGTCGCCTCGTCGGCCCGCGCCGTGAGGATGATGACGGGAATCGCGCGCGTCAGTTCGCGGCTGCGCAGGTCATGGCAGACCGCCAGGCCGTCCTTGTGCGGCAGCATGAAGTCGCAGACGATGACGTCCGGCAGGTACTGCGCGGCCAGGGTCAAGGCCTGATCCCCGTCCGTGGCCTCGATCACCTCGTAGTGCGCATCGAGCAGCGTCCGCAGAAACCGGACCATATCGGGTTCGTCATCGACGATCAGGACGCGGGGTTTGCCGGTCCGGCTGGGCGGTGTGCCGTGCCGCAGCGTGTCCTGCAGAGGCGTGGGATTGCCGAACAGTTCAGCGCGGCGGTAGAGGCCGCTCAACCAGGTGGCCTGGGCCTCGGGAGCGACGGCGTGGGGCTGCGGCTCGGGCGCGGCTGGAGTCGTGGATGTGCCGGCAGGGGACTCGTCGGCGTCGGGTTGGACGTGGAGGGGCAAGCGGACGCGGAAGGTTGTGCCTTGACCGATCTGACTCTCGCCGCTCACCGACCCTGCGTGGGCCTCGACCAACTCCTTGACCAGGGCCAGGCCGATGCCGACGCCCTGGTACTTGCGCTGGCTGGAGGTGTCGGCCTGCCAGAAGCGGCTAAACAGGTGCTTGATGCTTTCAGGGCTCATGCCCACACCGGTGTCGATGATCTCAAAGAGGGCGTCGCCTCCATCGGCCGAAGCCTGAACGCGGATCACCCCGCCTGCCGGGGTGAATTTCATGGCATTGAACAGCAGGTTGAGAAACACCTTCTCGAGTCTGTCCGGGTCCGCGGTGATCCTCTCCAGTCCGGGGTTGATCGTCAACGCGAGCCGCAACCTGCGATCCTCGGCGAACTGGCGCACGGCATTGAGTGTTCCTTCCAGGAACGGTTTGACGTCGATTGTCTGACGATGCAGTCGCATCTGCCCCGCATCGAGTCGGACCAGATCGAGAAGGTCGTTGATGAGCTTGAGCAGCCGCATGCTGTTGGCATGCATGGTTTGGATGCAATCCCGGAAGGGCGGGTCGCGTTGCATCTGCGGATGCTGGCGCAGATTCTCGAGGGGGGAGAGGACGAGTGTGAGCGGGGTGCGCAGTTCGTGGCTGATATTGGCGAAGAAGCGTCCCTTCAACTCGTCGAGTTCCAGCAGGCGCTTGTTGCTGTGTTCGAGGTTCTGCTGGCTGAGCCGCAGGTTCTGTTGCGCTTCAAACTCGCGGAGCCGCAGGCGGTTGTAGAAGTAGTTCCCGGTGATGACGATCACGGCGGTCTCGATCATGAAGAACAGGTAGGCGTAGGGCTGGCCGGGTTGGGGCGGGGTGCCGTTGATGGTGATGGCCATGACGTAGAGGGCAATGATCAGGGCCGATGTGAGCAGCGACTCACGGAGGTTCCAGTGCACGACCACGTTTGTGGCCAGGAGGATCAGGTTGAGGCCCGCGTAATAGGGGGAGTTGGCGCCTTCGTTGACGGCGATCATGCCGGAAATGAACAGGGCGGGAAGCAGGGCAATAAGCCAACTTGCGGGCCGAATCCACCGCCGCCCCAGTTCCGTGTAATAGAGGGCGAGCAGACCGCCCACCAGCACGGAGCAAATCAGGCGTGCGGCCAGGAAGACGATTGCCTCCTCCGGGTACAGCCAGACGTCCAAGAGAAACCCGGCCGGCATCAAAACGATCACCAGCAAGCACGCCACCTTGCCCAGGCGGATCCGGTCGGCCATGTCCGTCGCCTCGAAGTCCATCAGCACACTCGGATCGGGCCGAGCGGGAACGTCAGCCGTGTTCGGGGCGGCGGACTTCGAGGTAGATGTTGACACCGGTGGCATCGGCTTTGGTCGTTATGCAATCGGGCCGGGCGGCTGTCGGGTGCAACGTGCGCATCACGCTTTCGTCGCGGTAATTCAAATGCCATTCCAACAAGTACTCCATCCCGTGGCGGTTCGGATTCGACGAATCCACGTTGGTGCTGATCAACAGCCCGCCTGGCGCCAGCATCTCGTAGAAGTATTGCATGAGCCTCTGGCAGATGCGGTCTGACAAATAATCGAAGAGCCCCGCGCAGTAGACCAGATCGTATTCGGCGGCGGGCTTTTCGCCCCGGGCGGACCGCTTCAGGACCTGGTGGACGGACTGTTGGATGAATTGGAAGTCGGTGCTGCGTTTGGTCTCGGACTTGACCTCCGCAAGCCGGTGGCGGGCGAAGGTCAGGGTGTCCTCATTGAAGTCGACCAGGGTGAAATCGGCGGCATCGGAGACCGATTGGGTCTTGAGGAACCGCTGAACCTCCGCGGCGGGGCCGCAGCCGAGGTTGAAGATCCGGGCGCGGCGGCCCGCGCCGGCAACCCTCTGCGCCTCGCGGACAAGCGTCTCGATCAGGTACTCGATGCGGTTCCGGTGGGCCACGGCGGGCGCCTGCATGAGGAACCAGTAATTGACCGACTTGGCGAACAGAGACGCGCCTTCGAAGGGGTCGTTGAGGATCATGTTGACCATCTCATAATCCCCGGCGTAACCGAGTGGCTTTTGGAAGGTCCGATGCGGGAACGGAGCGCAGAGGACCAGGGGATGGAGTTGTCGGCGCGCGTAGGTGCGATGGATCGGATGGTGGTCGGGTACGATGGATTTTGCGAGTTCCTCGAACCGGCCGAACAGCTCGTTGATCGGGTCGAGCACATTGCCGCTCAACCGGCCCATCACCTCCCGCTCCATCTTCTCGACCTCGTGCGTTGGATGTGACCGGAGGCCCAGCTCGACCTGATCGAGCCACCGGCGGAGGTCTGCAAGAAACGTCTCCATATCGGCGACCGCCGCCTTAAACGCCGGCGAGACCGTTTGAACCTTGCTCCAGTCGGTCAGGAACGCCGCGAATTCCCGGCGCAGCCATTCCGGGTCAGCCAGTGGCGAGAGGGCCTCGACATCGAGCCAGTCCGACTCGAGACCGACCTCGCAGATGACCATGATGCTGGCGTTGACCACTTTGGTGACGACGGCGCGTCCGGCGTAGACAATTCGCTCGCCGATCGTGATGCGGAAGTCGCTCAAGACCTCCGAGAGCTGGAGGATGCTGTAGGGATTGTAGACCTCGAAAACCGCTTCGTGCCGGTTTAAGCGCAGGGGCGTCGCCCGGATTTCCACGCCCTGGCTGTTTCGGCACGTGATCAAGGTGTCCCGGCCCTGGGCCCCGCCGGGGTTGAGCCGGTCCGCACTCGAATTCGGTGTCGGGGACGCGTGGGGCGGCCCGGCAACGGGGATCGAGTTCTCACCTGCCGCTGGCTGGGGAGAAAGACGGTCCGCACTCATGAACTTTGACTTCGCGCATTCCAGAAACCAGTGGGATGATAAACGAGACTCACGGTCAATAGCTAGTCTGTTCTACGTAATACGATCGGGGAGGGGCATTGAGGGCTTGCGCGATTCTTGGCCTCAGGCGATACATGGGGTGTGGGCGTGCTTGGGAGCGCAATGCAGGCTGAAACGGTTCTCACGGTGCATTCCGGCATCAAAGAGGGACCCGTTGGCCTGGGCACCGAATCGGGTCTTGAAGCGACCTCTGCCGCGCGCATCGCCAAGCTCGAGGCGATGGTGCGGGAGCGCGACGAATTGTTGCGCCTCCTGAGCGTCCACGCCCCCGTCGGCTTCTTCCAGACCGACGGTGCCGGCCGCTTGATCCGCACCAACGCGCGATGGCGGGAGATTGCGCGCCTGAGCCACATTGCGGCACCGCGGGGCCTGTGGTGGCAGATGGTGGATCCGGGGGATCGCGAGCGGGTCGTTTCCGCCTGGGAGGCGGCGTTGCGTCACGGGTGCGAGTTTCGGGACGAGTTTCGGGCCCAGACGGGTTCGGGAAAGACCTGTTATGTGCGCACGCGGATCGTGCCGGTCATTGAAGAGGGCGGGGCCGTGGGCAAGTGCATTGGCGTATCCGAGGACATCACGGAGCGGCGCCGTCTGGAAAGCGCGTTGCGTCGGGCGCGCGAAGATCTGGAGCGGAAGGTGAAGGAGCGCACGGCTCAGCTTCAGGCGGCGAACATGGAACTGGGACAATTCGTGCATGTGATGGCGCACGATTTGAAGGCGCCGCTTCGAGCTGTGAGTCATTTGGCGGACTGGATTGCCAGCGACTGCGCGAGCCAGATAGACGCCAACGGGCACAATCTACTGGGCCTGCTGCGTCAGCGGGTACAGTACATGCATGACCTGATCGAGGGGGTGCTCTCGTACACGCGCCTGGGTCAAAGCAAGGAGCCTGAGGTCGAGGTGGACCTCGACACCCTCGTGCGCCGGGTTTTGACCGGGTTGGCGCCGCCTTCGCATATCCGGATCCACATCCCATCGAGCCTTCCGCGGGTGCGCGGGGTGGCGGCGCAGCTTCAGCAGATTTTCCAGAACCTGCTCGACAACGCCATCAAGTTCATGGACAAGCCGTTGGGTGTCATCACATTGCGTGCGACGCGTCTGCGTGATGCCTGGCAATTTGCCGTGGCCGACAACGGGCCCGGGATCGAACCGCGGTATCATGCGCAGGTGTTCGGTTTGTTTGAGCGTCTGCGTGTCGACCCCCACAATGACGGCACAGGGATTGGTCTGGCCCTGGTGAAGAGAATCCTCGACTCCAAAGGCGGCGAGATTGCGTTGGATTCGGCTCCGGGTGAGGGTTCGGTGTTCACGTTCACCTGGCCGGATGTTCCGGCTCGTCTCGAGTCGGATGAGCAATGAGATCCGCTGCGGGTGTCACGCGACTCCTGACATCTCTCACGGCGCGAATGAATGACGGATTGGTCCCGCAGCAGCCGCCGATGAAGCTGGCCCCCGCCTCGATCAGAGCAGGCACGTGGCTGGCGAATTGGTCGGGCGTGGTCTGGTAGACCACATTTCCCCCGACCAATGAGGGCAGACCGGCATTGGCCTTGATCCAAATCGGCAGGTCGGTCGCCGCTTTGAGCCGCCGGCACACGGGCACATAACCTTCAATCCCCAGGCCGCAGTTGGCCCCAATGACGTCCGCGCCTGCGCCTGTCAACTCCCTGGCCACCTGTTCCGGCGTGGCGCCCGTCATCGTGCGGTCCTTCTCCTTGCCGGCGTCGAACACCATGCAGACGACCACAGGCAGCCCGGTACGTTTGGCAGCATCGAGCGCAGCCTTGGCCTCATCGAGGTCCGACATCGTCTCGATGACGAGACCTTGCGCCCCGCCCTGGGCAAGGGCCTCCGCCTGCTCGACGAAGGCCGCCCGCACTTCATCGAGGGCCAACTCACCCGCCATCAGCAGTTTCCCGGTCGGGCCGATTGAAGCGAACACGGATGCCCGATTCGCCGCTGCTTGAATCGAGAGTTCCACGCCGCGCCGGTTGATTTCAGCGACCTGTCCCGGCGCGCCATGGTCAGCCATGCGAATCCGGTTGGCCCCGAAGGTGTTTGTGAGGACGATCTGACTCCCTGCCTCGACGTAGGCGCGAGCCACCTCGGCGACCCGGTCCGGATGGGACAGATTCCAGACGTCGGGGAAATCGCCGATGGCCAATCCACGCGCTTGGAGTTCAGTGCCCCAGGCGCCGTCGGTGATCACGGGGCCGTCTTGCAGCAGGCGGGCGAGGAGCGGTTTCATGGATGCAGAGTCGGGGTCGGAGTCGGCATGGTTAAAGATCGCCCGGGCAGCGCGATTGACGCGACGGTCGTCGCGCCGGTTGGGGCCGCGGCTGCGGCGACAGGCAGACCTTCCGCCCCCGTGTGCCGATCATGGCCGTGGCGGCGGCTTTTTTTCCGGGCGTTCGCGCCAGGGGTGTCAAGCGCCCACAGCGAGCTGTTTCTTGGCCAGGCTGACGGCTGCGGGGGCATTGTCGCTGTAGCCGTCGGCGCCGATTTCCTCGGCGTATTTCTGGGTGATCGGCGCGCCGCCGATCAGGACCTTGACCCTGTCCCGGAGGCCGGCTTGTTTGAGAGCTTCGATGGTGGTCTTCATGGCCGGCATGGTCGTGGTGAGCAAGGCGGACATTGCGACGACGTTGGCTCTGCCTTCTTTGACCGCCTTGACGAACTGTTCGGGCGAGACGTTCACCCCCAGGTCGATCACCTCGAATCCGCCGCCTTCGAGCATGGCTGCGACGAGGTTCTTGCCGATGTCGTGCAGGTCACCCTTGACGGTGCCGATGGCCACGCGTCCGGCGGGTTCATCGCCGCGGGCGATGAGGATCGGGCGGATCAGTTCGAGCGCCGCCTTCATCGCGCGGGCGGAGATCAACAACTCGGGCACGAAGTACTCGTTGCACTCGAAACGGCGCCCGACTTCGTCCATCGCCGGCACCATCAGGTCGTTGACCAGACGGAGGGGATCCGCCGAGGCGGCGATGGCCTTTTCGGTGACTGCCCGTGCCGTGGCGGCGTCTCCGGACAGGATTGCTTCATGAAGCGCTTTGTACTCTTGCATAACAAGTCTTTGCCATGATCTTGCCCCAGGCTGCCAGGCCATTCAAAAAGCCGCGTTGATCGCAAGCAACACACTTCGAGTGGCTTTGCCACACCTGCGGCGCTGTTGGGCGGAGAGCATGGGTTTTTTCGGCGCCTTTGTCACTCTTTCGTTTTGGGATGTTCCGAAGCTCCCGTTCGAGCCAACTCGCCCGGCTATTTCACACGCTTCGCGAGGAACCGTAACCGGGCGAGTTGGCTCGAACGGGGGCTTCCTCAATGCAGTTGTGACCGCCGCGAGGCGGATGACCCCGGAATGCGGACCACTGCGGGCCAGGCCGGACCCGCAGGGCGGGGTGTGGTCCGATGCCCGGGCCGCGGCAAAAGGGAGGTTTTCCGCTCGCCAGTCTGCCCGCCGGGCGGTATCACGTCCGCATGAAAGCACAAGCTGGTTCGATTCTGCTCGCCTGTGTTGTGGGCCTGCTGGCAGCGGGCTGCGGGCCAAGCGCCCCGAGCACCCCGCTGCACTCGGCTGTCGAGGATGGCGATTACCCGGCCGTCCGAAGACACATTGCCGCCCGCTCGGATCTGAACGCCAAGGACAACTCCGGATGGACGCCGCTCCATCGGGCGGCGATGCGGGGGGACCTGCCGATGGTGCAGTTGCTGGCGGATGCGGGGGCCGACCCGAAGCGGAGCGGGCCGCAGGGGAAGACCATACTGGCTGTTGCGCGGGAGCAAGGACACACGTCGGTGGTCGAGTATCTCGAAGCGCGGCTGGCCCAGAAGACCGAGCCGGCTGAAGGGCAACCGCGCGGTCGGGGGCTGATCGATGGCGGCGTGGGTGTGTCCGAGGTGCTCGAAGGCTTCTGAGCGCGCCGCAAGATCCGGAGAGCCTTTCCTCATGAGACTGACTCTTTTGTTTGCCTCGGTGGTGCTGATCCCCTTCGCCGCTCATTGCGCCTGGGGCGCCGAGCCCGGCAACGATCGCCGACTCGACGATTTTTTTGGGGCCTATCTGGATCGCTGGTTCGCCCTGCGGCCTTTGGACGCGACTCGCCTGGGCGACCATCGCTTCGATCAGCGCCTGGATGATCTCTCGCCCGGGGCGCGCGCCCGATGGACCGCCTTGACGCGCGAGACGCTCGATGCCCTGCCCGAGCAGGTGGACTACGCCACGCTGACGCGGTCGGGGCAGATCGACTTCGAGATCCTGCGCCATGAGTTGGTCAAATCGCTTTGGCTCGCCGAGAACACGCGTCCGTACGAGGACGACCCGCGCATCTACAACGAGTACATCAGCGACAGTGTGTTCCTGCTCCTGGCGCAATCGTCACTGCCCAAGGAGACAAACATCGCCAACGCCCTCGCCCGCATGGAGCGGATCCCGCAGGTCATCGCCGCGGCGCGGGCGAATCTCCGCAATCCTCCGGCGGCGCACATCGAGACCGCGATCGGGCAGAACAGGGGGGCCATTGCGTTTTACGAAAGAGACCTTTTGGATCTGGCCGGGTCGACGCCGCAGCGCGCGGCGTTCGAGGCCGCGGCCGCCCGCGTCGCGGAGAGTTTGAGGGGTTACCAACGCTTCCTGGAATCCGATCTGCGAGCGCGGGCGCCCGGGGAATGGCGGCTGGGGCGGGAGAGATTCTGCCGCAAGCTGGAGCTCGAGGTGGATGCCGGAGTCACGGCGGACCAGGTGCTTGCCGACGCGCAGCGCGAATTCGAGCGCGTCGAACGGGACATGTTCACCATCGCACGTCAGCTTTGGAGCCGTTTTCATCCCGGAGCCCCCTTGCCCCCCGATGATCCTGCGGGTCGCAGAGCCACCGTCCAAAGTGTGTTGGCCGCGATCGCGCAGGACCACAGCAGCGCGGAAACCGTTGTGGCCGATGTGCGCCGCGTGGTGGCCGAGGTCAAGCGGTTCATTGCCGACGCCCACATTCTGCGCCTGCCGCAGCCAGACCAATGTCAGATCATTGAGATGCCGGAATTCCAGCGCGGCAACTCGACCGCTTACATGAACTCGCCCCCGCCGCTGGATCCGCGGGCCGGCGGATACTACGCCGTGAGCCCGCCGCCGCGCGATTGGGGTGCCGACCGTGTCCGGAGCTACTTTGAGGAGTACAATTCCCAGATGCTGCGGATTCTGACCATTCACGAGGCCTATCCGGGCCACTATGTCCAACTCGAATACGCCAATCGCAACCCTTCGCTCGTGCGGCGGGTCCTCCAGTCGGGCGTCTACATCGAGGGCTGGGCGGTTTACACCGAGCAGACGATGCTCGATCAGGGCTTCGGCGACGGCAGTCTGCCCCTCCGGTTGACCCAACTGAAATTCTATCTTCGCGCGGTGGCCAACGCCATCCTCGATCACAAGATGCATTGCGCGGACATGAGCGACGATGAGGCCCTGCGATTCCTCACGGAAGACGCCTTCCAGTCGGAGGGCGAGGCGCGCCTCAAGATCGTTCGCGCCAAACAGAGTTCCGTCCAACTGTCCACCTACTTTGCCGGCCGCATGGCAATGGGCCGGTTGCGCCAGGCAATCCAGCGCGAGATGGGCGAGGGTTTCGCATTGGACCGCTATCACGAGGCCGTCCTTGATCCGGGCGCCGTCCCGGTGAAATACCTGCCTGAGCTGGTGCGCGCGCGTCTGGGGCAGCCCCGGTGACCTGTTTCGGGCGCAGCATCCGGGGCACGCGGGGGGGGCGCAGTGAGCGTGCGACCGTTCAGTTCCGCTGCCAATGGACGCCCGTGCAGGGCAAGCCTGCGTGAGGATTGGGGTTCGTCTGAGGCGCGCTTCGCTCGTCCGGTTGTGTTTTGAAGCTGGAAAACGGGCGGGACCGCTTTACCCTCGGCGCTGTGACGAGGACATTGAATCTCGACCCGATCGACGCGTTGACCGCCGACATTGCCCGCGGGCGTATGGTGATTCTGGTGGACGACGCCGATCGGGAGAACGAAGGCGACTTGATCATGGCCGCCGAGCATGTGACGCCGATGGCGGTCAATTTCATGGCGCGATTTGCGCGCGGTTTGATCTGCGTCCCCACCACCTCCGAGCGCATCGAACAACTCGGAATCAAGCAAATGGTCACGGAGAACCGGGAGAGCTTCAAGACCGACTTCCAGGTGAGCGTGGACGCCGCCCGCGGGATCACCACCGGCATCAGCGCCGGGGACCGCTGCCGGACGATTCAGGTCATGGCCGATCCGACCGCCACGCCGACGGATCTGACCCAGCCTGGCCACGTTTTTCCGCTGCGCTGCAAGCCCGGAGGGGTGTTGCAGCGCGCGGGACACACCGAAGCCGCCGTCGACCTCGCTCTGCTGGCGGGATGCCGCGGCATCGCTGTGATCTGCGAGATCATGAACACCGATGGCAGCATGGCCCGGCTGCCCGAGTTGCGCAAGTTCGCCCGGCGTCACCGCCTGCGTTTGGGCAGCATCCAGGCGCTGATCCAGTACCGTCGCAGCCGGGAGAAGCTGGTGGAGAAGATCGAGACCATTCGGCTGCCGACCGAGCATGGCGACTTCGATTTGCATCTGTATCGGTCGCGCCTGGATGGCCAGCATCACGTTGCGTTGGTCCGCGGAGAGGTGGCCGGACGGAAAAACGTGCTGGTGCGGGTGCACAGCGAATGCCTGACCGGCGATGTCTTCGGCTCCCGCCGGTGCGATTGCGGCGCCCAATTGCACCAAGCCATGCGCCGGGTCGCCGAGGCCGGGCGCGGCGTGATTGTCTACATGCGCCAGGAGGGCCGCGGGATCGGGTTGGGGCCCAAGATCCAGGCCTACAAGCTTCAAGAGCGCGGCTACGACACCGTCGAGGCCAACCACAAACTCGGATACCCGGCCGACCTCCGGGAGTACGGACTGGGCGCGCAAATCCTGGTCGACCTCGGTCTCAAGACCATTCGGCTGCTGACCAATAATCCGAAGAAACTGGTCGGTCTGGAAGGCTACGGTCTCGAGATCGTCGAGCAATTGCCCATCCGGATCGCGCCCAACCCGCACAACGTCAAGTACCTGCGGACCAAGCGCGAGAAGATGGGGCATACACTGTGAGAATGCGCAGAACAGAAAGATCCCTGCTGATGCTCCGCAAGATTAAGTCCTCCCAGGCCAGCGCCTGCGGCGGTCGCTTCGCGATCGTCGCGTCACGATACAACGCGCGCTACGTCGATACCATGGTGCGGGCAGCGCGCGCCGAATTGCGGCGCGCCGGCGCCGGCCACGTCGATGTGGTGCGTGTTCCGGGCGCGTTCGAAATTCCGGTGGTGGCGGCTCGCCTCAGTCGGGGCGTCGGGATCCGCCCCGACGCGGTGATCTGCCTGGGCGTGGTGCTGCGCGGTGAGACCAGCCACGCCGAGCACATTGGCCGGGGCGTCACCGCGGCGCTGATCCAGCTCCAGATCCAGACCGGTGTCCCGATGATTCACGAGGTGTTGGTCCTGGAAAACGAGGGGCAGGCGCGGGTCCGCTGTCTGAGCCGTGACCACAATCGCGGAACGGAAGCCGCTCAGAGCGCCGTTGAAATGGTCCGTCTTGTGCGGTGTCTGCCGGCGCTGGACGACGACGACGACGACGTGCCGTTCTAACCCGCATATTCCACACCCCGATGGTGCACAGGGCGGTCAGACTTCGCAAGATGACTGCCATGCGGGTTAGAAAGCAAAACCGCGCCAGGCCCGAGAGTCAGAGAAACGCACCATGCTGTTCCGATGGCAGAACGCCTTCACGACCGACCGGATGCTCTTGATTCCCTTTCCGGGCGCGGTTTTGCCAGAGCCCGGATGTGAAACTCAGCGGAGCTTTATGAAACATCCGGGCTGAAGATCGGGCTTTGATTCGAGGAGATCGGCCCATAGAATCGGGCGTATGCAAGCCGCGCCTGCCCGCTCCGGCGGTTTTACCCGAGGCCAGTGGATGGTGTTGATCGCCGCGTTCCTGGGCTGGATGTTCGACGGTGTCGAGATGGGCATTTTCCCGGTGGTTGCGCGGCCTGCGCTTCAGGAGATTCTTGGCACGGAGGCGGACCAGGCGGTGGGACCATGGATGGGTTACATCACGGCCCTTTTCCTGTTCGGAGCGGCGGGCGGGGGCCTGGTCTTCGGCTGGCTGGGCGACAAGGTGGGGCGTGTGCGGGCGATGACGGCGAGCATTCTCGCCTATTCGCTGTTTACAGGGGCGTGCTATTTCGCGCAGGCCGCATGGCAGCTTGGTCTGCTCCGTTTTCTTGCCGCTTTGGGGATGGGCGGTGAATGGTCGCTTGGTGTGGCGCTGGTCATGGAGTGCTGGCCGGAAGCCAAACGCCCATTGATGGCCGGGATCATCGGAGCGGCGGCGAATGTCGGCTACGCTGTCGTTGGTGTGGTCACCTGGGTCTTTCCCGTCCGGCCCGATTCCTGGCGTTGGGTGATGCTGGCTGGTGCGATTCCGGCCCTGCTGGCGTTCTTTCTGGTCTTGATGGTTCCGGAATCCCAGCGGTGGAAGGCGTCGGTGCAGCGCACGCGCGTGGAACCGTTGCGAATTGTGTTCGGAGCCGGCCTCTGGAGAACGACGCTGTTGGCCATCGCCTTCGGCGCGATCGCCCTGATCGGCACCTGGGGATCGGTCCAATGGCTGCCGTTGTGGGGCGACCAGCTTGTGGGCAAGAGCTTTCCGCAGGTCAAGGGCGTCATCATGCTCGCGTTGTCGGTGGGGGCGATTCTCGGTTGCTTCATCGGGCCCTGGATCGGCGCGGTCTTGGGGCGGCGCATCGCCTACTTCAGCCTGTGCGCGGCGTCCCTGCTGTCTTGCGCCGTTCTGTTTCGGGCGGTCGACAGTTTCGGCCCGGCGTTTGTCGTCGGGTCTTTTGTCGTCGGGGCAGCGACGGCCGCTTTTTACGGGTGGCTGCCTCTCTACCTGCCCGAGTTGTTCCCGACGCGCGCCCGCGCGACGGGCCAGGGCATCAGCTTCAACGCCGGGCGGATTCTGGCGGCCGGCGGCGCGTTGACGCAGGGCCAACTCGTATCGCATTACGACGGCAGCTACGCGCAGGCGGGAGCCGTGGTGACCCTGATCTACCTTGTGGGGATGGTGCTGATCTGGTTTGGCCCCGAAACCAAGGGCAGACCCCTGCCGGAATGAGACTGCTGGGATGATTCTCGATGGGGTTGACAAAGCGACGGGCTGTGGTGGACCCTTGCGGATGAGTGGAACGTGGAACGGGGAAGGACGTATGTCTGTCAAGATCGTCGCGGTACTCGCCGGGTGTCTGAGCGTGAGCCTCGCGTTCGGCCAGGAATCGAGCACGAACAAGCCGCCTGAACGCGTGGCGGCATCCATGCAGGCGCCCGGACCGATTCCAGGCAGCCGCGTCGTCACGTCGATCAGCCGTCCGGCCCCTGCTTCGCCGCAGGCCGGCGTGGTGGTCGACGGGGCCATCCCAAAGGCGATTCGCAGCAAGAGCCCGTGGCGGATGATGAGCCCGTTCGCGCCCCAAGAATATGGAGACGGCACGGATGTTCTGGCGCTTCATCCGATGACCGGCGAGGCGCAGGGCGTGACACTTCTGAGGCTGACATATCCCGATCGGCCCAAGCCGCCGAAATCGCGCAAGAGGGAACCCACCCGGTCCCCGAGCGGCATGTAGGACGATCGGACGCAAATCACACGACATGGAACCGGTAACCGTATTCAGCGCCTTCAGCCCCGCCGAGGCCCAACTCGTCCGTTCGAGGCTCGAGGCAGCCGGCATTCCGGCAAACGTCATCCACGAGACGGCATCGCTCTCGATCGAGGGATACAGCATGGCCGCCGGCGGCATCGAGGTTCAGGTGGCAGGCGACCGGGCGGAGGAGGCAAGGGCACTGCTTGCCGATGCCGAGGGACCGCCGCCAGCGGCAGGTGCATGAAGGCTGCGCTCAGGCCGCTGGCTCGGGCGCTGCCCCCCGGCGAGTTCACCGCTGATCCAGTCATCTGTCAGGCCCACGCAGGCGACAAGTGGTTTGCCAGCCACCTGCCGGATGCGGTGGCGCTGCCCCGCAGCAAGGAGTCGGTCGCCTCGATCCTGTCCTTTGCCCACCGTCGTGGCATCCCCATCACGGCGCGCGGAGCGGGGCACGGCTATGTGGGCGGGTGCGTGCCTGTGCGAGGGGGCATCGTGCTGTCGCTGGCCCGGCTGAACCGGATTTGCGAGGTTCACCCAAGGGACTTCGTGGCCGTTGTGCAATCGGGCGTCATCACGCAGAAGCTCCAGGATGCGGTCGAGCGCAGGGGTTTGTTCTACCCGCCCGACCCTGCCAGTCGCTCGGAATGCAGCGTGGGCGGCAATATCGCGACCAACGCGGGCGGGCCGAGGTGTTTGAAGTACGGCGTGACACGGGATTATGTCCTGGGCCTCGAAGTGGTGCTGGCCGGCGGAACCGTTGTGCGACTCGGAAGCCGTACGCACAAGAACAAGACCGGATTCGATCTCGCCCGGTTCTTCGTCGGATCGGAAGGTCTCCTGGGCGTTGTAACGGAAGCCACCCTCAAGCTGCTGCCGCTGCCACCCTACCGCGCCGCTCTCTCGGCGGGCTTCGGCACGACGCGGGACGCCACCCGCGCCCTCCAGTCTGTCTTCCGGGCCGGCTTTCTTCCCTGCGCGCTCGAAGTGGCGGATGCATTCACACTCGCCGCGGCGGCGAAACGCACGGGCAGCCGTCGGTTGGCCGGCTGCGAGGCCCACCTCATCGCCGAACTGGACGGCCAATCCCGGTCGGTGCGATCCGAGCTCCGCGAGGTCGAGCGGGTGATGGCGCAGCACCATCCGCGCTTTGTCGAGCGGGCTTTGGGTGCGGCGGAGTGCGAGCGGATCTGGCAGTTGCGGCGCGAGTTCTCCTACGCCTTGCGCGATACCGGATTGACCAAGCTGAACGAGGATATCGCGGTGCCGCGCAGCCGGCTCGAGGCCCTGTTCGCCTTCGCAGCGCTTCTCCAGAAGAAACATGGGCTGCCTGTCGCCTGCTTTGGCCATGCCGGCGATGGCAATATCCACACCAATATCATGGTTGATCGGACACAGCCGGGGGCGGAGGCGCGGAGCCGCGCCGCCCTGGATGATTTGTTCAGGCAAGTCCTGGCCTGGGGCGGTGTGATCACGGGCGAACACGGTGTTGGTTTGGCAAAAAAGCCGTGGTGGAACCAGGCGGTTCCGCCCGAGGTGCGGCAACTCCACGCCACCATCAAGCGCGCCCTCGATCCCAAGGGCATTCTCAATCCGGGCAAGTTCGTTTCACTCGGTGGAAGTCACCTCTCCCGCCGGGAGGGGGCACGGTAACGCCCGCGAACGTGCCGCGGCGATTGTGCGGACAAGGCCGGGACACTGCGGAACTCTTCTTCGGGGCGGACCGTGGCGGCACGCGCGCGGATCGTGCCGATCCGATCGCCCTGCGGTTACGGCGACTCGAGGGCGCGCGCCGCCTGAGCGAGGGCCCGTGCGCGATGGCTGATGCTGTTCTTGACTGGCTCGCGCAATTCCGCAAACGACTCCGTGTATCCGAGGGGTTGGAAAACCGGATCGTAACCAAAGCCGTTCGCGCCGCGCGGTTCATCGAGAATCAGGCCTTCGCAGGCGCCTTCGAAGAGCCGGAGCGGTCGGATCTGGCCCACCGTGGCCAGGGCGATCACGCAGCGGAATCGCGCGGTCCGGTTCGGGGTGGGCACGCCGCGCAGCAACCGCAGAAGCTTGGCCGTGTTGTCGCTGTCGGTTGCATTGGCTGGCGGCGCGCTGTCCAAAGCGGCGAAGCGGGCTGAGACCACGCCCGGCGCCCCGTCGAGCGCATCCACCTCAAGCCCCGAATCGTCGGCCAGGACGCAGAGCGCGCCGCTTTCGCGCGCGATCGGTTGCTCGACCAGCCATCGCGCCAGCGAATCGGCCTTCTTCGCCGCGTTCCCCGCGAAGGTGTCGGCGTCTTCCACCACGGCCGGCGCGGCGGGGAAGTCGTTGAGCGTCAGGCAGCGCAACGTGTCACCCAGCACCGCCCGAATCTCGCGGGTCTTGTGGTGATTGCGTGTTGCGATGACCACCGTTGTCATGTGTGGACAGTGTGCTCGAACCGCTCGTCAAACAAGTGCACAAAGCGTTTGAGGCAATTTTACCCCACCCCGGCCGATCCCTCTCGCAGGGCGGACCCAGCCGCCGTGGGATCGCCCCTCCGACAACGGTTCATGGTCCTTGCGCGCATTGACGCGTTGACTTTCCGTTTCTCGTTTCGATGTCCGGGGAGTAGGGTTGGCCTCTCGGCATGCGAGCTTTCTACACAGACGACGCGTCCAGCGGGAGATCAGACCTCGCGGAGCCTTCAGCAGTCTTCGGGGTGGGGCCAGGCCGGCCAGAGCGTCCAGCCTGCGCGAGACGCCCGGACAACCATCGGCGAGCGTCTGTGTTTGCGTCCTGGCCTTGGATTGCCGGGTTTGTGTGGGCGGGTTTCTTCTGTCCTGGATTGGCCGGGGCGCCCGAGATCCAACCGCGGACCTTGATCGAATGGACGTTCGACCGCGAGGGTGATCAGGCCGGATGGCACGCCAACGGCCATTTTTCCGATGTCCGGGTCGCGGGGGGCGCGCTCGAATGCCGGGGTGCCGGAGCGGACCCGATTTTCGAGATGGGGCTGCCGCTCGAAGTTGCGGCCTCACACCGGCAAGCTCTTGAAGTGCGGCTCAAGGCGAGCCGAGATGGAACGGCGGAATTTTTCTGGAGCAACACGACGGAAGGGCGGTACGGCGGGTTCAGCCAGGAGAAGACCACCCGTTTCCCGGTTGTCGGGGACAACGCGTGGGCGACCTACCGGGTATTGCCCGGCTGGCAGGCCGAGGGCCGGATCATTCGCCTGCGTCTGGATCTGTACGACAGCGCCCAGTTCGCGATCGATGCCATCCGGATCGTCTCGTGGCCCGAGTCGCAACCGGTTGCCACGCGTGCGTTCGAGTTTCCGTCCGCGGACCGTGACTGGCCGTGGATTCGGGTGGGGCGCATCCTGTCCTCGACCTCGTCCTTGGCGGGTGGCGACCGACTGCGCCTGGCCCCGCCGCTCTCGATCGACGCCGAGGCGCTCGATTACATCTCGATGTGCATGACGGTTCCCTCGCACCACGCGGTCGGCCAGCGCGAGACATCTCCCGGAGCACCCCTCGCCCCGCCGCGTGTGACGCTCTGGTTTGCCAGCGAACGGGATCCCGGTTTCAAGAGCGTCGCTGTTCCCGTCCATGCCGATGGACAGCAGCACGTCTACAACGTGGACATGCTCGCCGCCAACGGATGGCGCGGGCGGATTGTGGCGCTCGGGCTCGAGCCTGCGCGCGACCTTCCCGGGCAACCGGAGTTGCACTGGCTCAAGATCGCCGATCGTCCCCAGGGGCCGGCGCGCTTGACCGTGGTTTCGCTCGGCCTCGAGCCGGCGTTGCCGCGGGTGGGGAAGCCTCTCAGACTCGATGCCGTGTTGGCCAACCACGGCGGCGCCGTGGCGCGCGCGGTCACTGGGGAGCTGATCCTTCCCGATGGACTTGCGGTCCGGGGCGGGGACGCGGCGGGTCGGAGCACGCCGCAGATCGATCCGGGGGGGACGGCCACGTGGGAGTGGGCACTCGTCGGGGCGCGGCCAGCGCGGGGGCAGATCGAGTTGCGTCTGCGTGCGGACCAGGCGGAGCCGGCGCAGGCCTGCATCGCGGTGGCTTTGACAGAGCCTATGGAGGTTGGTCCTTGCGATTATGTGCCTGAACCGAAACCGGTGCGTGGACCTTACGAGGTGGGCGTCTACTACTTCCCGGGCTGGAAGAGCCCCAGCCAGTGGCATCCGATCCGGTCCTATCCGGAGCGGCGTCCGGTGCTGGGGTGGTATCGGGAAGGCGATCCGGAGGTTGCGGACTGGCACATCAAATGGGCGGTCGAGCATGGGATCACCTTCTTCGCCTATGATTGGTATTGGTCGCAAGGGGCGCGGCAACTCGAACACGCGTTGCACGACGGCTACTTCAAGGCTCGGTACCGTCACTACCTTAAGTTCTGTCTGCTCTGGGCCAACCACAACGCGCCTGGGACATCGTCGCACGCCGACTGTGTGGCGGTCACCCGCCATTGGATCGAACACTATTTCCGACAAACCGAGCATCTGAACGTCGGGGGCAAGCCGCTGGTGATTATCTTCAGCCCGGATCGCCTTGCCGCCGACCTCGGATCGACCGGCGTCAAGTCGGCGTTCGATGCCATGCGCGCAACATGCCGCGAGGCCGGGTTTCCTGGATTGCTGCTCGTTGGCTGCGTGGGCGACGCGGCCCAGGCCCGCCAGGCTGCCGCCGAGGGTTACGACGCGGTCACAGCGTATAATTGGCCTGGACTTGATATGCCTGCGGGCCAGATGGAGGCGCCTTACGCCTCGCTTCTCCCTGCCTATCGGCGCAATTGGCAGCATATCCTCGATTCGGCTGGCATTCCCCTCCTGATTCCGCTCTGTGGCGGTTGGGACAGCCGTCCGTGGCACGGGGCCAACAACCTCGTTCGCTCTGGCCGCACGCCCGATTTGTTCCGCCAACACGCCCAGGACGCGGCCCGGTTCCTGGAACTCTCCACTCTCGACTCACCACTCTCCAGGTGCGTGCTCGTCGAGGCCTGGAATGAATTCGGCGAAGGCTCCTATATCGAGCCGCATCAGGAATTCGGGTTTGGTTATCTGGACACCTTGCGCGAGGTGTTCACGGCCGCGCCCGGGGACCATGTCGATCTGACGCCCGCGGACGTGGGACGGGGGCCCTACGATGTCGCGGTGCACGCGATGCCCCGGCCCGTGTGGGAGTTCCGCGAGAGCGATGAGGGATGGAGTCAGACGATGGATCTGGCCGACGTGCGGATCGAGAACGGCGCCCTCGCCGCGCGCTCCACCGGCAACGATCCGGCCTGGTTCGGTCCGCCCATTCAGGCGCGCGCCGACGCGTATCGGACCGCGGTTGTCCGAATGAAACTGACGCGTGGCGATGGGCGGTCTCTGCCAGACCGTGCTCAAATGTTCTGGCGCACGGATCGGTTGCCGGAGGGCGAGGCCAGCAGCGAGCGGTTCGACGTCCTGGCGGATGGCGCGTGGCATGAGTATCGTGTGGACCTGGGTGGAAACCGCCGGTGGCGCAGGACCATCACCCGGCTGCGGCTCGATCCGTGCAACCAACGGGACACCCGGATTGCCCTTGATCTCCTGCGGCTCGAGCCCTGAGGCGACATCCCTCGTCGTTCACCACCAGTGGCAACCGGTCCAGAGCGTCCAGCGGCTGAAACTGAATCCCCCGCTACAGGTCCTCGTCTAAGGGTCTGTGCAAAA
>CAYPUR010000080.1:14520-19253 GCA_964413865.1 uncultured Verrucomicrobiota bacterium | reverse complement strand
GCTTGCTGCCCAGTCGGTTGGATACGCTCCACAGACCCCTCACCCCGGCCCTCTCCCATCCGATGCTCATCTTTACCCATAATGGACGGTGCTGGACGACGAGGTCATGGTGCGCAGCGTGGCCAAACAGCGCAAGGGCGGAATGTGAATACCGACTCAGCTCCCTGCCCAACCAGCTTCAGTGCTGCGCGGAGGGCAAAACAACGCCTCGAGCTGGTCCTCTTGGATCGAAGGACGAGCCCTTAACGATCATCCCGTTGGACGATGTGACACTTCGTTTTTCTCAACTGCCGGACCGAGCGGACACCCATCAACTGCTATCTTCACCCAACTCTGCTTCTGTCGGTCGGACCCAGTCCACCCCCTGCACCGCACACCACATCTGCGTAATGTCATCCAGCCGCTGCAGCCCTCGCCACAGACACTGCGCCCCGGGTTCCCCATCGCTCTTGCGCCCCAGAAAACCGCCCAAGCCCTCCGCCACCATCCGCACCGCCTCACGCAAAGTCGGCGGCTGCGCCGGAGGCGCTTCCCGCTTCACGAATACTACCAGCGCCTGCCACTGTGCCTCCTCAAAATACACCGTGCACGGCACCTCCGGCACTTCCCGCCCCAATTTCGTCAAATGCGCTATCCGCCACGCCACCACCAGATCGATCCCCAAACACGCCTCGATCCGTTCCGCGTGCCCCAACTGCCGATCCTCGATCTTGCAGCCGCTCTTCAAGGTCCGGTGGTACACCTCGATCTGAAACCGCAGCGCGTACCACTGGAGCTTCTCCAGCGCCTGCTCCAGATTCTCCACCGAGAGCGTCGTCAGCAAATACCACTGGATCGGTTCCACCCCGGTGGGCGCGCCCACCTCCTCCGCCGCGATCGCCCAGAGCCGCACCGATCCCAACCCGGGCTTACGCTTGGGCGCTTTAAGTTCCACCGCCCCAAACCGAATCTCCAACACCGCCCTTCGCCCCGGCTGTCGGCCCCGCCGTGGCACTTTCAACTCGACCGCACCCGCTGCGGGCAAACCCCGCACGTAATCCCACAAGCGCTGGGTCTCCTGCTCATCTTCGGCCTCCAGCTTGCGTTCTCGCGTCGCCCGCACCAACACCTGCGCCTGAGCTTCCCTCGCCCGCGCCTCGACAAACAACTCGTACAGATCGGCTTCCCGATCCCCCACGCTCACCACCATCGTCTGCGGACATTCGGCCTGCAGTCGCGTCGCCGCCCGATAACTCACCAACCACTTGGCACTCTCCTTCTGCTCAATCGGCAGATCATAACGCCGCTCCCGCCTGCCCCGATCCTCCGGGTCCCGCGCCCAGCATTGCAGGTCGATCAGACCCAGCGGCGTCCCCTCCAGGTTGTACGCCATCGTGTCATGAACCAAGAGCCCCACCGCCTGCGACTGCCGATCCCCAATGGGCCCGAGCATCTCGCACGCTCGTTGCGTGCTGTAGTTCAACTCGGTCGTGTCTTGCACCGCCAGCACCACCGGATACGCCCTCGCCCGCCGCCGCGTAGCCTGGTAATGCCCGCTTAAGACGCTCTCCAAATGCACCCGGGGATGATCCAAAAATCGATACACCGCTTTGGCCTTCGCTCGACTGCCACAGGCTTGCGGAATGTTCATCGTCGGACGAGCGAAAAAGTCACCGGCGATCGTGTGCAACCGCCGCACCAACCGTTCATCCCCCAAAGCCACCCCGCCAAACTCCTCTTCCTGCCAACTCGCCGGGGCCGGTGGCGGCACCGGCACGGGCCCCGGTCGATCCGCCAACCGCGGCCGTTCCGGCTCCCGACAGAGCACCTGCCGAAAGTCCTTCTGCAGCGGATAGACCAGCAGCACCTTGCGCGGGAGTCTGGCCGTATGGGCGGCATCCTGCCGTCCTCGGCCCGCCGTCAACCCAATGGCCTGCCAGTTGGCCGCTTGATAGCAGATGCCCTGGTAACGGGCCAACTCCACAAAGCTCTCCATCAGCACGGGCCGATAGCCGTAGTTTGCCTGCCAATCGGCGGCCAACCGGGCGGTCATTTGGGCCAACACGTGCGACGCCAAATGCGGCACCTTCACCGAGGGCACAATCAAAAACCGGCTCTGGTTGACGACCAAGTGCAGGTTCTCCCGACGCGCCTTGTCCCCCCAGCCGATCCATTGGTCCCGCCCGGCCACGCGCCGGGCCGCCGCGCTAAAGGCGGCCGCGCCCACGTAGCCGTGAGCGCTCTTGATCAAGTAGCGCAGTTGGTGCCCGCAGAGCGGCCCCGCCCCCAGATAGTGATGGGTTTGGAGCAGCCCCCGCCACCGCCGGTAGTCGCCGCTCCAACGACTCCGCACCGAAACCAGTTCCACCGCACCCAACTCGGCCAACGAACCTTCGAAACTCGCCGACTCCAGTGCCGCCGGCTCGCAACGCGCTGGCCGTGGGGACCGGGAACAGAAGGGCGCCGGACGACCGACCCGCGAGAGAATCCCCCGCTTGATCAGGGCACGCAGCATCTGGACCGCCAGCGAGACCTGGGGCTGACCGCTGGGGCCGACCAAGCCCAGGGTATCGCAGAGCCACCGCCCCAACTGCCGCAGCGACAAACCGGCGGCCTGCTGCTGGAGCCGCTGCAGCAGTCCCCCGCTCAGATCGCGCCCGCAAATGACCACGGCCGCGAGTCTGCGGCCCACGCCCCCTCGTTGTCCAGCAAAAAGATCTGTGGGACACGCTCAGCATCGGATGGGAGAGGGACGGGGTGAGGGGGCTTTGTCGTGCGTGCTGCGGCCCCCACAGCGGGGCGGATACGGGCTCGATTTTGATTGTGACGGAGGCGTCGTCGAGCGGTTGAAACTGCGCGTCGCGCGCCCGGACCCCGAGGCGGACGGCTTCGGCGGGCTGGTGGGCGGACGTTTCGATCGCCAATTCGACCGGACGCGGCACGTCGGCAACGAGCCAGCGCAACAACTGGCGCCAGGTCTTGTCCATGTCGTTGCGGGCGGATGCGTCGCGCATGCCCCAGCGCCACACATCGCCCACCATCAAGGCCGCGGTGCGTCCGCGTCCGAACCGCTGGGTGACGAGGGCCGGGTGTTGGGCGCCGTGATCGTCGGTGGCGGTTGCGATAATGCGGGCGCCGGGTTTGACCGATCGGACGCTGTTCAGGACGTGGAAGGCGGGCATTGTCTGGCGTCGTTCTTTCTCGGCGGTCTCGGTGTCCCGCAGCCGGGCCCAAGGTTCGAGCCAGCCTTCGCGCGCGAGGTCCCATCTGAGGGTGGGCGGGTTTTGGGGAGGCTCGAAGCGGTCCAGGTAGACGGGGAGCATGTCACCGATGGGGGTGCGCTGGTAGCCTCCCTGGTGGAAGGACTCGGCGCCGCCGAGCATGAGGAGGCCGCCGCCGCGTTCGGAGACGAACTTCGCGATCAGGAGGGCCTGGTCGGGCCCGAAGAAGCCGGCTTCGAGGTCATCGAGGACGAGGGCATCGAAGCCGTAGAGCTCCTCGGGCGTGCGCGGGAAGCCGCCGCGCAATTCGAGTTCGTCGCGTGTGTTCAGGCGCACGAGGACGGGCTCGTCGTATCGGGCGGCCTCCTCGCGCGACTGGTCCCCAAACCCGCGAAACAGGGGGTTGCTCGTTTCACCGGCGCGCCCGCGGAATTCGAATTTCGGCTCGCGCATGGCCACGCGCATCAGGGCCACGAGCTGGAGCTGATCGTCGGCCTCGAGCGCTCGATTCAGGAACTTGTATTCCCAGTTGGGCCGGCCGGCGACGTAGAGGATGCGGTGCGGCTCGCTCCGGCGCTCGACGGGGACAGTGCGCGTGTTGTTGACGAGCGTGGCTTCGCGCGTGGACGGGGCGGCGGGCGGCGCGGCGCGGGCGGCTTCGAGTTCGTTGCTGAAGCCGACTCGGACGCGATAGAACGAGAGGCCCGGATTGTCGGGGCGAAGTTGGAAACGGCAGGAGAGCGTGTCGCTGTCTTTCCGGGCGCGCACGGTTTGCGCGCCGACTTCGAGTCCGTCGGGATCGAGCAACTGGGCTGTGACAGTCTCGCCGCGCGATCCCGAGGCGGCGATGTCGACCTGGATCGAGACGGGGGCATCTTCGAAAGCCGTCTGGCTGACATGGACTTGGGCGATCGCGAGGTCGCGAGCGGCGCCGGGCCGGCCCAGGACGACGGGGTAGATGGGCGGCAGGCCGTCGAGGTTCAGAGAGCCATCGAGCGCGTCCGTGGCGTTCCCGTCGGTGAACAGGAGCACACCGGCGAGCGGTTGACCGGCGTAGCGATCGGCAAGGCCGCGCAGGGCGGTCCCGAGCGCGGTGACGCGTCCGTCGAATGTGAGCGCGGCGAAATTGGGGATGGCCTGGAGGCGCGTGTCGAAGAGGAAGCGGCGGGTATCGAAGAGGTCGTCGAGGGCGGTTTGCCAGGCGGCATCTGGATCGAGGGTGTGGCGCAAGGCGTCGGCGCGCGACTGGGTTGCGCCGGCGTCCTTGACTTCGAGGCTTTGGCTGTTGTCGGCGGCGATGACGAAGAGGTTGGCGCCGGGCCGGGCGTGTCGAGTTGACCAGAGCGGTTCGAGCAGGCAGAAGGCGAGGGCCGTGACGCCGAGCGCTTTGAGAAAGGCGCACGGCAGCCGCGGGCCGGCGACGGGTCCCGAGCGGTAGCTCGAGGCGAGGGCGGCCAGGCAGACGCCGGCGAGGAGCAGCGCGGGCCAGAGCCAGCCGGGACTCGAGATGGTCACCTGGGCGAGCATGGCGGG
>CAYPUR010000080.1:0-14420 GCA_964413865.1 uncultured Verrucomicrobiota bacterium | reverse complement strand
CCCTCCGGTTTGTTCCTGCCCAGGTCCTCGTAATAGCGCCGCACCAGGTCCGAGAAACGGCTGGGGACGGGGTCGCGGTCGATGGGCGCGAGGGTGTCTCCGGGCTTGCGGCGGGCGAGTTCTTCGGCGATCTGCCGGCGGGCTTCGATGAGCGGGTTCACGATTTCGAGCCGCACGACCGCCCAATCGGGCTTCTTGAGGTCGCGCTTGTACTCGACGCGCATGCGGCGGGCACGCTCGCGCGCCTGGGCGATGTCGCTGCGCAACCAGGGCAAATCCACAAGCTCCTCGACTTCACGGAGCCGATCCGACCACGGAGCGAAATCCTCGCCGGTCAACGGGCCTGTGACATCGGAGCCGCTTCGGTCGAAGAGCCGGTCCAGCGTGTCGGCGAAGAGGCCGATGGCGGCGTCCGGACGCGCGTCCGATGATTCGGGATCGGGCGATGTTCGGGGGTTGGTTGGGTCGGTGTCCGATTGCGAGTCGCGCTGTGGGGTGGATGCCTGGTCTGCCGGCTGGCCGGCCCGTGCCCTTTCGCCTTGGGCTGGCGGGCCGGGCTGGTCCTGGTCGGCCGAAGGTTCGGCTTGGGCGCGTTGGCCGCCGGGCTCGGCGGGTGGGCCACCGGCCTGGGCGATGACGTTGGTGGGGCCCTGGTTGGCGCGGGCGATTTCGCGTTCGAGGGCGTCGGTGAGGGCATCGAGCTCGCGTTGGGCCAAGCGCAGTTCTTCGGCGTCGTCGCCGAGGAGGCGTTCGGCGGCCCGCTCGATGCCGCGCCGCAGATCGGCGATGCCGCCGCGGGCGCGTTCCTCGGCGCGATCGGCCTGGGGCAGGAAGCCCTGGCGGAGCATTTCGGCGGTGACTTCGAGGGCTTTGGCGCCATCGTGTTCGGCGGTATTGCGGAGGCGATCGTATGTGCGCTGGGTGAGGATGCCGCGATCGATCAGTTCTTCCTGAAGTTGCTGAACGGTGCCGGCTTCGTCCTGGCTGAACTTGCGCAGGGAATCGTAGAGTTCGCGCGACACCAGCGGCTCGGCCGCTTCGGTCTGCTGGGACAACTGTGTGGCGCTCTCGACGACGTTGGTGAGGCGGGTCTTTTGCCGGCCCAAGCGCTCGAGGAGATCGTTGCGTTGGGCGGTGTCGCTGAGCGTTCGGCGCTGCGGATCAGCGAGCTCATCGAGTTGCTTCTCGATTTCGGCCTGGTGGCGGGCGAGATCGCGCGCGTCGCCCCGCATCGCGCGCAGGTCCTCGGCGAACTCGCCGGCGCTCTCACGGCGGAGATCGTCGCGAGTCTGCTCGATCTGCCGCTGGGCGCGCGTGCCGGAGGCGAGGGCCTGGGAGACGGCGCCCTGGCTGGCGGCCTCGGCGGCCCGCTGCATGTCCTGGCGGGCCTGGTCCATCTGGCGGCGCTGCTCGGCAAGGCGCGACTGGTTTTCGGGACGTTCCATGCGTTGCCGCAGCTCGTCGGCGTCGGCGAGCATTTGCTGCTGCTCGTCTTCGAGCCGTTTGAGCTGGCGCCGGATTTCCTCGCGTTCGGGCTCGGTCCGGGCTTCGTCGAGGGCCGTCTGAAGTTCGCGCAGGCGCTCGTTGAGGTCCTGCTGGCGGCGGGCGAGTTCCTGCAAGCGGTTGAGGACCTGGAGTTGTTCGCGGCGTTCGGGGGATTGCGGGGCCTGGGCCTGGCGCTCGGTCTCGTAGCGGTCGTCGGACTGGGTGAGGTCGAGCTGATCGAGCTGGCGCTGCATCTGGTTTTCGCGGCTGCCCGCCTGCTGATTGCGCTGGCTGCCGCGGCTGCGGGCGACCTCGTACTCGCGCTGCTGCAACCTGAGCAGGGCCTGGTAAG
Source organism: uncultured Verrucomicrobiota bacterium (assembly GCA_964413865.1). Lineage (GTDB taxonomy): Bacteria > Verrucomicrobiota > Verrucomicrobiia > Limisphaerales > J093 > MWFF01. Next base: position 12,583 of record CAYPUR010000080.1, on the reverse strand, counting down.
CCGCCTGCTCCGAAGCCAGGGCTTGCGGCAGCGGGTCGGGGGATTCCACCGCTTCGTCCAAGCGACCGAGCGCGTCCTCCATCCGCTCGACGGCCGTTTGCCAGAAGGAGGCTGTCCGCGGGTCATCGACCGCTTCGCGGGCCGTTTGGGCCTGTTCGAGCGCCTGGGCCTGCGAATCGCGCACCACCGCGACATCCTGGGCGTAGGTGTTCGTCGCGCCCCTCTGATCGTCCTGCCGGATCCCGTCGAGAGCTTCACCCCCGATTGCGTCTGGAACGTTGGCGCTGGCGTCGCCGCCCGCGGCCGCTTCCGTGGCCGGGGCGCGAGCGGCCTGGTCGCGCTGCAGCTTCCAAGTGGCGCTTACGATCTGTTTCTGCAATTCGGCGAGCCGGGCTGAGGGACCTCCCTGTTCGTCGGAGGGCTCGTTGCCCGCCTGCTCCTGTTGGGCCTGGTTTGCGCGGCTCTGCCCTTCGCGGAAGACCTCGTCGAATGGCCGGATCCCGGCGAAGAAGAGGTCGCCCATTGTGCGGCGCGGTTGGCCGTCCGGCCCGATATCATCGGCCCAGACGTGCCAAACGACCAGTTGATCGGGCTCGACATCGAGTTCTTCGAGTCGGAGCAGGTGTTGGAAGGCGCGCTGTTCTTTGGCGGGGACGGCCTGGCCCAGCTCGACGGAGCGGGTGTCCTGACCGACGACCGTGTAGGCGAGACCGTAGGCCACGACGCCGAAATCGTCCCAGACCTGGCCCTCGAAGGGGATTTCTTCGAGCGGTGAAGGGCGCGAATCGCCGCGGGGAGAGGCCAGCTTGAGTTCGGGCGCGCGGTTGGTGAGGACACTGAAGACGAAATGGGCGGGGGTTTCGTTGGTGCGTCCGTCGCGGTCGACCAGTTGCAGATCGTACGTGCGGGTGATCGTGAGCGGAAAGGCCTCGAGGCGGGCCGTGGGGCGGTTGGTGTCGGTGAGCAGGTCGAGAGCCGCGCCATTGCCGTTCTTTGCCACGAGCCGCGCCGAAGCGACGGGTTTGTTGAATTGGAGCGCGAGATCGAGACGCGCGCCCTCGACAGCCGTGACGCGTCGGGTGTTCTCGATGCGCTGGGGTGGGAGGCGGGTGTAATCCGGGTAGGTGACCGCGGCGTCCGCGCGTTCGAGGCGCGGGTGCTCGAAGACCGTGACGCGGTAGTCGCGTGTGCGGTGGCCGGCGTATTCGAGGCGGTAGCGAAAGCTGTTGGTCACGCCCGGCACCGTGCAGCCGAAGAAAGGATCCGAGAGGCTGATCACCATCGGAATCCGCCGGCTCTCTCCGGCGGCGTCGAGCACGACATCGACGGATGACGGCAGCGAGCCGCCGAAGCGGGCGATCACGACCAGGCTTTCGCCCCGTTCGAGGGCGACGTCTCCCGGGGTCAGGGTCAGTCCAGCCGGCTCTTTGGACCGGGGCGCCCCCGGCGGGGGGAGGGATCTGAGGCTTAGGAAGGCGAACGCCAGCAGGGCGAAGGCCAGGAGGTTTGCGGCGCCGGCCGTGACGACGCGCGATCGGGGAATGGCCTCGGTCCAGTCGTGTGTCCGGCTGTGGCGGATCGTCTCATCCACGAGGCGGCGCTGCAAGAAGCCCGGCCCGGCCTCGGGGGGTGTTTGCTGTTCGACAGCAGTCAGGAGGCGTCCATCGAGATCGGGGTGCCGCGTTTCGATCGCCAGGGCCAGGGCGTGCCAGTCGGCCGGGGCGCGTCGATAACGACGCGCCAGCCAGAGTCCGGACGCCAGCCCAGCGAGGGCGACGATGGGCAGGATCGAGGCCGCGCCGACACCCACGGATCGGAGCAGGAACGTCAGGGTCACCGCGATCAGGGCGGTCGCTAGCCAGCACAGGGCGAGGCATGAACGGAGCCGGAGCGCGCGCTGGCGGCGGGCCAGAGGCCCCAATCGCGTCTGGAGGTAACGGTCGTTCATGGTGCCGAGGTTTTGATTGGATGCAGGAGCGCCTCGCTTGGAGTGAGATCGCGGCGCATCGTCCAGCCGGCCAGCCAGGTCTCGACACCCAGGATGGCAAGCGTCGCGACGATGATCCAGCGCCAGAGCTTCTGGCGGGTTTCGATCTCGGCGTCGCGCAAGCGGGCCGCGCGCGCCGCCACATCCAGGGCGCGCGCTGGAGTGCGGGCCACCGGAGCGCCCAGGCGTTCGAGTTCGTCCGCCGGCAGCGGTGTCGTGCGGCTCTCCGCCGGGTCGAGATTGACGGCGAACCGGCTCGGGTCGGTGCCCGGGCCCGTGGTGTAATGCCCCGGCACGAGCGTGTCGGCAAATTCATCGGCCGTGCCGGCCACGCGCGTGCTGGTCCGATCATGGCGTGTCACGGTCACCTCCGCGCCGGTTCGGGCCGGATCGCGCGACAGCCGCACGCGGTCACCGACGACGTGTGACACCGGCGCGGGCTGCGCGGCGCCGCTCGACTCGAGGATCGAGTAGAGAAGGGGCACGAACTTGGTCGACAGCGCCAATTGGCTGTCCGCCGGACGCCAGCCGGACGCCAGGGCGAGAAGGCGCCCGGGGCCCGCAGGGATCTCGAGCAGCGCGGGGTCCCCATTGTCGAATCGCGCCAGGGCGCGGGTGTCGGCGATGGCCGATGCGTCGAGCCGGCGGTACTTCCAGAAATGAATTTTGGTGAAGTCGCTGAACCGCGGATCGGCGAACGGGGCGAAAAGCGGATGCCGAAAGTCAATCTCTCCCAAAAGACCGTAGTTGGCGAAACGGCCTTCCTCGGCCGACAAGCCATCGAGTCCAGGCAATCGGGCCAGGGCCGACACAGCGGCCGGATCCGGCGGAGCGAACAGAACGGTCATGCCCCTGGCCAGGTGTGTCCGCACAGCCTCCTGTTGCGCTTCGTCCGGCGCATCCGTGACCACGACGAGTGATGCGGTGTCGATCCCCGCCCCGGTCCCGGGTGATGCGGGAACAACGACCTGGACGGCCTGGCGCCGGGTCTCGCGGAAGGCGCGTTCGAGGAAATAGCGGGGCTGGCTGGGATCGGCGGGGTCGTCTTTGCCAAGGTAGAGGACTGTGACGCGCGCCGGTTCGGGGGGTGCCACATAGAGAGTGTTGTCGAACTCCTCGTCGTCACCGCGCAAGACGATGCGGTCGGCGCCGGCGTCTGACGGAGGGGTGGGCAGGGAGACCACCCGGCTCTGGCCTGCGGGGACGTAGAGGGCGAGGTTGGTGCCGATCCGGGTGCCGGATGCGTTGGCCCAGGCGATCTCGAACTGCTCGCGCTGGGCGTCGGGCGCGTTGTGGATGCGGATGCGGACCGCCGACTCGCCGGGCGCCGCCGGTGTGTCTGGCGGTTCGGGCGCCAGTTGGAGGCTGGCGTTGCTGGTTGCGGGCGGGTCGAGTGGATCGATCGAGAGAGCGATCTCTCGGGGCCACTCGTAACCCTGGAGTCCATTCAGGCGGCTGCCCGTCTGCAGATCGCTGATCAGGACGATCCGGCTTCGAAGCCCGGGGGCTGGTTGTCCGTCGAGGCCAGCCAGCCATTCCGCGGCGCGGATGAGGGCCTGGTCGAGCGCGGTCGACGCCCAACCGGGAGCGACGCCGGTCAACCGGCTGCGGGCGAACGCGGCGCGATCGCCCGCGGGCAGGGCGGACCACTGCTCGAATGTCACCAGGGGAGTGATGTCGCGATCGAAGGCGCAGACCGCCACCTGGTCGCGAGGCGAGATTTGGCGCAGCCATCGGTCTGCGCGGTCCTGCGCCTGGGTCCAAAGATTCCCGCGGCGCATGCTGGCGCTGGCATCCAGGAGGAGCACGACGCGTTGCAGCATTGCGGCGGGCGGGGTTTCGGAGACGTTCTGGCGGAAGAAGGGGCGGGCGAATCCGAACGCGAGCAGGCCGATGATCAGGCATCGCAGCAGCAGGAGCAGCCAGTGCTCGATGCGGTTGCGGCGGGTGAGCCGGGGCGGCGCGGGGCGCAGGAAGAGCAGGGAACTGAAGACCGTCCGCTGGCGCGCCGTGCGGCGGGCCAGGTGCAGGACGATCGGCAGCGTGACAGCCAGCGCACCCAGCAGAAAAAGCGGGGCGAGAAAACTCATACGCGTGCCGATCTTCGGATGCGCCGGGCGGGGCGGTCGCGGGCGTGGAGGAAATCGAACAGCGCGAACTCGATCGGCTGGCTGGTGGGCAACCGGGTGTAATCGTGGCCCAGCCGGTGGCACATCTCGCGCAGCGTGGCGCAGTGCGCTTCGAGCCTCTTGGTGTATTCGCCCCGAACGGCCCCCGGATCGACCAGGAGGGTGCGTCCGGACTCGATATCCTCGAACATCGCCGGCTCGTCGAAGCTGAATGCGAGCTCGGCCGGATCGAGGACTTGGAACAGAACGACGTCATGGCCGCACGCGCCGAGTTGGAGCAGCGCCCGTTCGAGCTGATCGAGCGGGGCCAGGAAATCCGAGATCAGGAGGATCAAGCCGCGGCGGCGGACCATCTCGACCACGCGGAGCAGGGGCGTGACAAGGTCGGTGCCGCGTCCGCGCGCGGGTTCTTCGAGTGCCAGGATGAGACGGCGCAGGTGGGCGAGGCGATGGCGGGCGGGCAGGCAGGCGCGCACCTGTTCATCGAACGCGAGCAGGCCGACGGCATCGCCCTGGAGGTGGAGGAAGTAGGCGAACGTGGCGGCGAGGGTGGCGGCGTACTCGGCCTTCGAGTAGCCGGTGGAACCGAAGGTCATCGAGCGGCTCTGGTCGGCGATCAGGTGGCAGCGCAGGTTGGTCTCGTCCTCGAACCGCTTCAGATAGTAGCGGTCGCTGCGCGCGAACACACGCCAGTCGAGATACCGCGGGTCGTCGCCCGGGCTGTACTGCCGGTATTCGGTGAACTCGACCGAGAAGCCGTGGTACGGACTGCGATGGATCCCGCTCCAGAAGCCTTCGACGACCACGCGCGCCCGGAACTCGAGGTTCCGGATGCGCATCAGCACGTGGGGGTCGATGGGGCCCGGTGTCATACCAACGGGTCTTTGACCGTGTCGATGAGGCGGCGAACGATCTCGTCGACGCCCAACCCCTCGGCCTCGGCCCGGTAGTTCAGCAGGATGCGATGCCGCAGGACGGGTGCGGCCAGGGTGCGGATGTCCTCGGCGGTGACATGGGAGCGGCCTTGAAGGAGGGCGCGGGCCTTGGCCCCGAGCACCATGCACTGGCCGGCGCGGGTGCCTGCCCCCCAGTTGACCCACTGGTTGATGAAGTCGGGAGTGCCCGCCTGATGCGGTCTCGATGCGGCGGCCAACTGCACGGCGTACCGGATCATCTCCTCCGCAATCGGCACCGCGCGTACGACCGCATGGAACCGCAGCACATCGTCGCCCGTGAACAAGGGGGAGAGGGTGGCCGGCGTCTCGGCGGTGGTGCGGCGGACGACCTCGATCTCGTCGTGTTCGGGCAGGTAGTTCATGACCACATTGAACATGAACCGGTCGAGTTGCGCCTCGGGGAGGGGGTAGGTTCCCTCCATCTCGATCGGGTTCTGCGTTGCCAGAACAAAGAACGGTTCTTCGAGCGCGTGCCGCTGGCCCGCTGCGGTGACCTGGTGCTCCTGCATCGCTTCAAGCAGGGCCGCCTGCGTCTTGGGCGGCGTCCGGTTGATCTCGTCGGCCAGGATGATGTTGGCGAAGATGGGGCCGGGCACGAACACCATGAGCCGGCCCGGGGCGGCATCCTGGAGGATTTCGGTGCCGGTGATGTCGGCGGGCATGAGATCCGGGGTGAACTGGATGCGCTGGAATTTCAGGTGGAAGATCTGGGCGAGCGATTTCACCAGCAATGTCTTGGCCAGGCCGGGCGCGCCGGTAATGAGGCAGTGGCCGCCGGCGAAGAGCGCGATGAGGATCTGCTCGATCACCTCCTTTTGGCCCACGATCAGGCGGGCCAGCTCGGCCTCGATCCGCGCGCGTCCGGAGGTCAGACGTTCCACCGTCTCGCGTTCGAGGGCGAAGGGAGTCGCGGGGGCGTGGGCGGGCGCGGGGTTGGGGCTGGGATGGATCGTATGCGACATAAGGCAGAGCGACTCAGTGGGTCATCACGTAGAACAGCACATTGATGGCCAGCGGATAGGCGGCCTTTTCGGAGAACTGGTGGAAATAGTAGTCGTCTTCCCCTTCGCGCTCCCAGCCGTCGCCGTTGTCGGTGTTGTGGGTGAGAAAGACCATGAGGCGGCCGCGGTCGTCGAAGATGGCACGGTGATGGACCTCGCGGGCGTCGTCCCGTTCCCATGTGACGTGGTGAAAGCGGCTGGCTGCCCCCAGGCCGATGTTGGGGATCTGGTGTTTGTCCTGGATCGGGAAGACACATCGGTAGAGCGGATGGTCGAGGCTCATCTCGACGATGCCGCGGTCGGGAAAGACCTGGCGCAGGACCTCCTCGCAGTTCGCCCACTCGCGTTCTCCCCAGAAATCGTCAAGCCACAGAAAGCCGCCATTGAGCAGGTAACTCCTGAGCGCGGCGACCTCATCCTCGTCCAGATACAGTCCCCCGGGCTCGACGATGTACAGGAAAGGGAAATCGGCCAGATCCGGATCGGTCAGACGCAGAATCCGGCCGTCCGGATCCACCTTCATCGAAGTGATCTGCTGCAGCCTGAACGAGAGGTTCAAGTCGCTGTCCGGCAGGTCGGTCATCCAGCCGCTGCCCCGGCCGTAGCCGCCCCGCGCGTAACGAATCCGGGCGAACGTGAAGACATCGCGTTCGAATCCCGGCGCGTTGGTCCACACGGGCGTGCCGGTGCTGTCGGATGGGACCTCGCGCGCGGTGCGCAAGCCCTCGCCGAAGGCGCGCCAACCCCAGCGCCGCTGGGCCATGAGCGTGGATGCGGCGAGCGCGACCAGGCAGAGGATGAGGACTGCACGCTTCACTTCGAGTCCGAGTTTGGCGGCGATCCCAACGGCGGCTCGACGATTTCGTGCGGCCCCCCGCCGGTCTCCGCGGCTTCGAGTTCAAGCAGGAACCGCAGGGCCGCCCGGTTGCGGGGCGCGTCTTCGAGGGCGCAGAGGAGGTGGCGCCGCGCGGCGGGATCGCCGGCCTGGTGGAGTTGGCGGGCGAGTTGGAAATGGACCGCGGCTGGATTGGGCGGATCGAGTTCGAGCAGGGCGCGGTAAGCGCCGACTGCTGTATCGGATTGGCCGGCTTCTTCCGCGGCCCGAGCGAGGTGGCGATACGGCAGAGGGGCCAGGGGGTTGACGGCCAGGTAACGCCTCGCGTTCTGGATCACAACCGGCCAGTCGCCGTCGGCGTCCGCCAGTTCCATTAGCCGCTGGTAGGCGCCCAGGGCCTTGTCGTCCCGCTCGGCCAGGCGGGTCAGGACCTGCCGCTCGGCATCGGTCTCGCCGAGTTGGCGATGAGTCTCGGCGAGCATCTCGTACGCGTCGCGGAGGCCGTCGGCCTGCGGGACGGCGTCGACCAGTGTTTGCAGAAGGGGTTTGGCATCCGACCAGCGTTTCTCGCCGACCCAGGTGGCGGCCTGGCGCGCGAGGACGTAAAAGTTGTCCGGGTTGAGTTTGGCCCAGGCGGTCCAGGCGGCGTCTCCGCCCTGGGCCAGCAGGGTCTCGGTCAGCGGTTTGTCCCAGCGCAGGTTCGGGGCCCACTGCCGCGCCCGTTCGCGGGCATGGGTTGCGAACTGGCTTTCGAGCGCGGGCAAAGGGGCGATGTGTCGGGTGAGGGCCGGGTTGATGGCCATGCCTTCTCCCAGATCGCGCAGAATCGCGGTCAGGGCATCGAAGCCGAACTTCTCGACGATGAACTCGACCACGAGCGAGCACTGGTAATAGGCGAATTGCAGGTGCAGGGCGGAGCGGGGTTCGAGGAACGCCGCGCTCAGTTGGCCCACCGGTGTGAGGTCGTCGCCGAGAATCATCTCGCGGTACTTGGGAACCATGCGTTCGCCCCAAGCCGGATTGGCCTGGCGCTCTTCGTAGACCGAGATGCCCTCGCTGAGCCAGCGCGGCATCTTGTTGCGGGTCAGACCGAGCGTCACCACGTGGGCAAACTCGTGCCAGAGCATCGATTCCCAGTTGAACGGCTGGCCAGGACGGGAGGCGGGGCTGTTGGCCGTGATGACGGGCCCAAAGCAGACGCCCAGGAAACCTTCGTTCTCCGGCATCCCGAATGTGCGGACCGCGAAGTCCTTCTGTTCCGAGAAGATCTCGACGCGCACCGGGCGGCCGAGCGCGACTCCGTATTTTGGGGTGAGGCGGGCGCGGGCGTCTTCGAGGAGATCGAGCGCGCGCGCGCCGTAGAGGGCCGCTTCCCTGGGTGTCATGCGCACGATGAAATGCGCGTTGGTCAGGGTGGCGTACTTCCCCATCGTGTCGCGCAGGGTGACCAGGTTGAGCGCAGCCACATCGTACCCGTCCTTTTGGTGCACCTCCTCGGCTAGGCGCCAGCCTTCCTCGTCTTCGCCCAGGCGCAGGAGGTCATAGGCGAGCTGGGATTTTGCGGGGAGAAAGGCCGGTTCAGACGCGAGGGCCTCGCGCTGGAGCAAGGCCCCTTCGGCGAAACGGTAATCCTGGGAAAGCTTGCGTCCGATCAGATGCGGCACCCGGGGGTTGGCGGGCCAGAACCTGGTGGCTGCCTGGCGGGCTGCGTCTTCCCGAGCCGGCTCGTTGGCGAGTCGGGCCAGGACGGCGCGGTAGGCCCAGGCCTCGGGGTGCCACGGATTGACGGCCTCGACGCGGTCGAGCCACATCTCGGCCGCCGCGTGGTCCTCGGCATCGATGGAGTGATCCGCCAGGAGGAGCAGGGTGGAGACGTGGTTGGTGTTGGTGTTGAGCGCGGCTTCGATCGCGGCCTGGGCAAGCGCTGGCTGGCTGGGGGCATAAGCGCGCGCGAGGCCGTAATGCAGGTCGGGATCGTCGGTGAGTTTCTCGAGCCCTTCCCGAAACGTTCTGGCGGCCAGCGCATAATCGTGTTTGTCCAGAGCCAGCTCGCCCGCGGCGAGGAAGGCGTCGCGCTGCGGGGGAACGGCGCGCTTGAGGGTATCGAAAATGCGTTCGAGGACACGCTTGGGATCGGCGCCCGCCAGCAATGCGGCGCGGCCGAACACCACCAGGTCCCGCGCGTCCCGGTAGGCCCAGGGCTGGGCCGAGACCAGTTCGGTGATTTCCCGGACCATGGCGGCGGCCCGGGCGGGATCGCCATTCATCTCGAGCACCTCGCGGGCCGCCCATCGCAGGCGGACGGAGCGGGTTTCGGCAGCGATGGCGTTGGTGAGGACGGCATGCGCTTCGGCGTATCGCCCCGTGGTCATCAGAGCTTCGATGAGGATCAGGTGCCACTCCTCGCCCTGGGCCCGCTCGCTGAGGGCGTGTCGGGCGAGAGCCGCCGCCTCGGTCCAGCGGCCGGTCAGCAGATGTCGTTGCGCGTCCGCGAACGCGGGGCTGTCGGCACCCGATGCGGAGATCGCGGCGACCAGCGCGATCAGGGTGATGCGGGCCAGCGCCGTGCCAGGGCGAATGCGCCGCAGGATCGTGTTGATCCGGTTCATCGACATCGCGGGCAAGATGCCCCGGATGTCCGGGTTCGTCCAATCACAATGCGATGGCAGTCTTCCACCTTTACATTACCCAAGGGGAAGCACTTCAACTTGCTGGTGGGGTTGCCGGAAGGGGATTCGTTTGCAGGGGAACAATTCTCTGGACTGCTCGAATTGTCGAACTCATCCAACGTCGTGGCCAGCATTCCCTTTGATTTGATGCATGCGACGCCGGCGAGTTGGCTTTCTAAATAACGGTATGGCTGACATATCTTCAAGACTGGAAAGACTGGTCGAAGCACTAATCTCTATTGAGATGCGACCCCACTGCCGGTTCCGGCAGCCGATACCGGGCCCAGCGTCGATCGTGTTCCTGATCGAGCTGGCCGGCTTCGTGGAGTTTGTGGAGCAAATACCACGCGCGGTGCATATCCACGCCCAGCAGCCGCCGACATTCGGTGTTGTTGATGCTGCCCATCCGCCGGACGTGCTCGAGAATCGCGGTCTCTTCGTGCGCGGCAGCCACGCTGGCGGGGACCGGACAGTCAGGGCCTCGCGGCGCCCGGCCCTCCGAACAGGGAATGCCCTCCGATGAAAGCCGGTCCTGGGAGGACACCGATGCCGCCCGCCGGACGAAATGGAGGTGCTCTTCACGGATGTCCTCGCCGCCGCTTTCGATGAGGGCGCGTTCGACGATGTTCTTCAACTCGCGCACGTTGCCGGGGAAATCGTAGCTCTCGAGCAGCTTGAGGGCCAGAGCACTCAGGGCCGGATGCGGCAGGTTCATCTCGCGCGCATAGAGTCGGAGGAAATGTTCGGCTAAGAGAGGGATGTCTTCGCGCCGCGCGCGCAACGGCGGCACTTCGACGGTGAACCGGGCAAGTCGGAAATAGACATCCTCGCGAAACCGGCCCGTGGCGATGAGCCGCTGGAAGTCAGCGTTCGACGCGGCCAGGATGCGCACGTCGACGTGCCGGCCTTGAGCCGCGCCCAGGGGCACGATGACGCCGTCGTCGAGCACGCGCAGGAGCTTGGGCTGCTGGGCCAACGGCATCTCGCTGATCTCATCCAGAAACAAGGTCCCCCCATCGGCCAGATCGAAACACCCCTTGCGCTCGGCATGCGCCCCGGTGAACGCGCCGCGCGCATGCCCGAAGAGAGTCGCCTCGGCCAGATCGGCCGGGATTGCCGAGCAATTCACCGGGATGAACGGCCCCTCGGCCCGTTTGCCGCCGTAGTGGATGGCGCGGGCGATGAGTTCCTTGCCGGTGCCGCTTTCGCCGGTGATGAGGACGCTGGGCGCGCCGAACGACTGGAGTTTTTGCACGTCGTCCAAGATGCGCTTCAACGTCGCGCTCTGGCCGATGATGCCCGCGATGCCCCAGCGCTCCGCTTCCCGGTTGGCGTACACGGAAAGCTGGTCCCCGACAGCGTCACGCGCATGTTCGGCATGCCGCCGGCGATGGATCTCCTCCTGCAACCGTTCATTGGCGGCGGACAAGGCGCTGTTCTTGTCCGCCAGGGCCTGGGTGAGCCGGCTGACCCGGAGATGCGTTTTGACCCGTGCCAGCACCTCTTCGCTCTGGAACGGTTTGGTGATGTAATCCACACCCCCAACCTCGAATCCCCGCACCAGGCTCTCGGTTTCGTCCTTGGCCGTGATGAAGACCACGGGAACCGAGTGTGTCGTTTCGTCCGCTTTGAGTCGGCGACACACTTCGAAGCCGTCCACGCCCGGCAGCAAGATGTCCAGCAGCACAAGGTCCGGACGGTCGATGCGCGCAAGATCGAGCGCGACCTCGCCGGTGGGGGCGGCGGAGATGCTGTAGCCGGCCGATTCGAGCGTCTGGCAGAGCAGATCGCGGTTCGCCGCCACGTCATCCACGACGAGAATCCTGGCACCCGCCAGACTGATTTCAGGTTCCGTTTGCATTGCCATCGTCCCCCCAGTTGAGAGTTGAGAGTTGGACGTTGGATGTTCCTGATCCATGCTTTCAGCCCCGGTCCGATGGTGCCGCCGGCTCCTCAGCCCGCGGTTCGAGTGGCGCAAGCAATTCGAGGATGGCCTGCATCTTGCCTGCCCGATTCAACACCGTTAACCGCGCTGCACCTGCTGGAACGGTTCGAAGAGCTGCGTCTGCGCCTCGGCTGCAATCAAGGACTTGGGTGATATTGATCGCCTCACCGAGTCACACTCTGGGCTGTGGATGCGGCTCTCGGACGAGCTGAAGGGACGGTTTGGTCGACCTGAATGGAAGTGACTTCATCAAACTGACCAAAGATCTCGCGTTCGGCGCAGGACTTCCCGCGGGCTACCGCGCAGTTTCGAGCCAGCATGGACGCGGACGTTCTGGACCAGCGACCCTGGACGACAGCCCTGCCGGTTCGCGTATCTTGCTGGATGCCAACGTGCTGATTTACTGAGGAATCACCGGGATGCACGACATCGTCACCCTCACCCGCCCCGCAGGCGCGGGGGCACCCTCTCCCACGCGATGGGAGAACGCCGGGGTAAGGGGGCTGTGTAGTGTATCCAACCGACTGGGCAGTAAGCCTGTCTGCCGGGAGGCAGGGGACACGACCGACAAGCGTCCAGCCCGGATCAGGTTCAGCGCGGAGCCCGTGATCGCTCCGGGCGCACAGCGATCCGAACCGATTCGTTCCTTGCGGTTGGTGGGGGCGCGTGTAGCTTGGCTGCGATATGAGTCCAGCGATCGTGAGAGCCCGGCTCCAAGCGACTCCCTTCCGGCCCTTCGAACTGTGGCTGAACAGCGGACAGGTTGTCCAAGTTCCCCACCCGGACTTTGCGTTCATGCCGCCCAAACCGAACCAATGGGACGTCGTCGTCTACGACGAGGATCGCACTTTCAGCATCATCGATCTCGGCCAGGTTGCCGCGCTGAAGGAAGTCCGGCCCGGCAAAGCGAATCCGAAAGGCCCGTGCGCGAAGTAGCACACGTGCGGAGGAGGTTGGGAGTTGGGTTTCACACCTGGATGCTGAGATGAGAACTCTCCTTTGGGCGTTCACGATCGCGTGCGGGATCGCGGTCGGCGCGAACGCAGGCACGCTGGCGGGTT